>CAMTIW010000062.1 GCA_947072665.1 uncultured Fusobacteriaceae bacterium
TCTTTTATATTAAGAATCATTCTCTCAACTTTTTTATTATCATCACTTATATATGACCTAGCTTTTTCTATTATAGCAGGAGAAACTCCTAATCTTTTAGCAATAGTAAGCGCGTTACTCTCACCAGGTATCCCTATTAATAATTTATATGTAGGAGAAAGTGTTTCTACATTAAATTCCATAGAAGCTGTCTCAATTAATTCGTCGTTATATCCATGGGCTTTTACCTCACTATAATGAGTTGTAACTATACATTTACACTTCTTATCTCTAAAATGATCTATAACTGCCATGGCAAAAGCAGAACCTTCTACTGGGTCTGTCCCTGATCCAAGTTCATCTAATAAAACTAATGAATTTTTAGTAGCCTCTTCTAATATCTCTTGTATATTTTTTAAGTGTCCAGAAAAAGATGATAAATTTTGTTCTATACTCTGTTCATCGCCAATATCCGCATAGATACCGGAAAACATCCCTATACTACTTCCCTCTCCAACTGGAACAGGAATCCCTGATAGTGCCATAAGAGTTATTAACCCTGCTGTCTTTAGTGCCACTGTTTTTCCACCTGTATTAGGGCCTGTTATAAGTAAAGTATTATAACTTTTTCCAATTTCAAAAGTTAAAGGAACTACTATCTCAGAATTTAGTAGAGGATGTTTTGCATCTACCAATGTCAGTATCTCTTTTGTATTTATATTGGGAACTATTGATTTTTTCTCTATGGCATAAGTAGCTTTTGAATTAATAAAATCTAAATCTAAGATAGCATTACCAATCAGATAAATATTATGTGAATTCTCTCTTAAAAGTGTTGCTATTTTTAATAGAATTTTTCTAATTTCATCTTTTTCACGTACTTCTAATTCTCTCATTTTATTATTCAAAGAAACTATTGATAGAGGTTCCAAAAAAACAGTTTGACCACTGGATGATCTATCGTGCTCTATTCCTTTTATAAGTCCTTTAAAATCAGTTTTTACCAATATTACACTTCTTCCATCTCTATTGGTTATTACTTTGTCTTGTATTGCCTTTGAAGATACAGGATTATTAAATATATCTTCAAATTTTTGTTTAATATTACTACTTAAGACTTTTTTGTGAACCCTTATTTCTTTTAATTCAGAAGAAGCTTCATCTTTAATATTCTTTTCATTATCTACAGTTTTATTAATTGTATCTTCTATATGTTTAAGTATAAGAATTTCAACATATCTTGATTTTAAGTAAGAATATTTATTAAGCTCGTCTAATCTATGTTTAAATATTCTAAATAATCTTAAATTCTGATTTAATTTCCAAAGCTCTTCTCCATCTAAATAAGTCCCTATTAATTCTATTTTTTTATTTAAATAGCAAATATCTGCTATTCCAGTAGGTTCAAAACCACCATCAAATTTTATAAAATCTATAAAATCTCTTACAACTTCTAACTCTCTATTTAAAATAGAAAAATCTTTAAATGGTTCTAAGTATATTATTTTATTATATGTTGTAGCTATCGAACTATAATTAGCCACCTCTTCTCTCAATTTATCAAACTCTAATACTGTATAACTATGTTTATTCATCTTAGTTTCTCCTTATAATTAAACACCTATACTTATTATATTTTTTAATTCCATTATATCATATTTTTTTTAATTAAACATCTTATTTGTCTAAATTTATCTTGCTTTTTTATCTTAATAGTGATAGAATAATCTGTAATTTCAAATAAAAAAGGGGGTGCTAATAATGCAAAGATGTGAAATCTCAGGAAAAGGTATAATTTTCGGAAACCAAATTTCTCACTCTCATAGAGTTACTGGAAGAGTTTGGAAACCAAATTTACAATCTACTAAAGTTGTTATCAATGGAGCTCCAGTTAAGCTTAAAGTTTGTACTAAAATTTTAAAAGCTTTAAAAGGTGCTAATGATGTAGAAGTTATGCAAATGCTTAAGGCTAACGCAAGTACTTTAAGTAACAAGCTTAACAAAATATTAAGCAAGATCTAGTTTTCTTGTTTTAATAATAAAAAAAAGACAAACTAAATTAATAGTCTGTCTTTTTTTTATTATATTTTTTTTATGTAATAAAATAAAATATAATAAAAAAAAGAGAGTTTAAAACTCTCTTTAAATCTTTCTACTTCTCTATTTTAGTATAAGGTATTAAAGCTATGTTTCTTGCTCTTTTTATAGCTTTAGCTATCTTTCTTTGTAACTTAGCGTTAGCTCCTGTTACTCTTGAAGGATTTATTTTCCCTTTATCAGAAACAAATCTTTTTAAAAGATCTACATTTTTATAATCAATCTCGTGTGCTTTTACTCTTAACTTTGCTCTTCTTCTTCTGAACTCTGCCATTCTTAATTCCTCCTTATTTTGAATAAACGTTTTTTTTAGTTGATTTTACGTACTGAATTTAACTATTTAACGATGATATATCTCATTAAACCTTCAGTGATGTTAAGTGTTCCTTCAACTGATATTAAGTTAGTTCCGTCTATTTCAAAAGTAGTTAGAACATAGAAACCAGTTTTTTTCTTATCGATTGGATAAGCTAACTTTCTTTCTCCCCATTTCTCATTTTTAAGAACAGTTGCTCCATTTTTTGTAAGTATAGCTGCTACTTTTTCAATTAAAGCTTCTCTTCCCTCTTCTAAGATAGTTGGGTTGATGATGTACATAATTTCATATTTTTTCATTTTATTACCTCCTCCCTATGGTTTTGGCCTAAAGAATTATTCCTTTAAGCAGGGCAATATAGATTATAGCAAATTTTACATATTTTTACAAGTTTTTTATTATAATTAGTATAGATATTTTTAAAAATCAATTAAACTGTTGTTATTTCTTTTTCTTTTTTAGCTAAAAGTTCATCTATCATTTTTATTGTTGCATCTGTTAATTTTTGAGATTCATCTTCAAATCTTTTAAGATCATCTTCTGAAATATCTCCATCTTTTTCTAATTTTCTTAAATTAGCATTTAAATCTTTTCTTACATTTCTTGCTGCTATTTTCCCATTTTCAGCTTCAGTTTTAGCTATTTTTACATACTCTTTTCTTCTTTCAGCAGTTAAATCAGGTATCATAAGTCTTATTACTCTTCCATCGTTATTTGGAGTTAATCCAACATTTGATTGCATTATAGCCTTTTCTATTTTAGGTATCACAGATTTATCCCAAGGATCTATAACTAATAATCTAGCTTCTGGTGCAGATACAGTTCCAATTTGATTCAAAGGCGTATCTGAACCATACATATCAACTTTTATTCCATCTAGCATTGAAACATTTGCTCTTCCTGCTCTAATTGATGTAAATTTATTTCTAGTCGCTTCAATTGCTTTTTCCATTTTTTCTTTAGCTTCGTTTATAATTTTTTTTGCTGGCATTTTATTCTCCTTTTTTAATTTTATTTTATCCTTCTATTACCATAGTACCTAATTTTTCACCTTTCATAACTTTAACTATATTACCCTCTATCACAGAATCAAAAACAAGAATTGGAAGTGTATTTTCTCTACAAAGAGAAATTGCAGTTGAGTCCATTACTTTTAAATTTTTATTTAAAACTTCTGTATATGTTACTGTATCATATTTTATAGCATCTGGATACTTCATTGGGTCTTTATCATAAATACCATCTACTTTTGTTGCTTTCATTACTATATCAGCATTTATTTCTATTGCTCTAAGGGCTGCTGCAGTATCTGTAGTAAAATAGGGATTTCCTGTTCCACCACCAAAAATTACTACTCTTCCTTTTTCTAAATGTCTCTGAGCTCTTCTTTTTATAAATGGTTCAGCTATCTTTTCCATTTCTATTGCTGATTGAACTCTTGTAGATACACCTAATTTCTCTATTGCATTTTGTAATGCCAAAGAATTTATTACAGTTGCAAGCATTCCCATGTGGTCTCCTGTCACTCTATCAATTCCCTGACTAGAACCAGATAATCCTCTAAATATATTTCCTCCACCTATAACAATAGCTAGTTCCACTCCCAATTCTGTAACTTCTTTTATTTGTTTTGCATAAGAAGTAATTACTTCAGAAGAAATCCCAAACTCTTGGTCCCCCATTAAAGCTTCTCCACTCAATTTTAATAGAACTCTTTTATAAATAGATTTCATAATTAACATCTCCCTTTTATCTAGTATTTGTTTTATAAAATATGTAAAAATAGGGAATGCTATTGCATCCCCTACTCAAGTTCTAATTATGCGTTAAGTTGAGCTGCAACTTCTGCTGCGAAGTCTACTTCTGCCTTTTCAATTCCATCTCCAACTTTATATCTTCTGAATGAAACAACTTTCATATCTCCAGCAAATTGTGCTACAGTTTCTTTGTTTTCAGCTTTTACAAAAATTTGGCTAACTAAACAGTTATCTTCATAGAATTTATTCATTTTTCCAATTAATATCTTTTCAATTATTTGAGCCGGTTTCCCTTCTGCCTCTAATTGTTTTCTAGATATTTCTCTTTCTCTATCTAAATCAGTAGTAGTTACTTCTGATTTATCACAGTATCCAGGATCCATAGCAGCAACATGCATAGCTATATCTTTTGCTTTTATGATGTTTTCAGGAGTTATTTCTCCATTCATTTCAACAATAACACCTAATTTTCCACCTAAATGATTATATGTAGTTACAAATCCTTCTGTTGTAACTTTTTCAAATCTTCTTAGGTTCATGTTCTCACCAATTTTAGAAATTAAATCAGTTAAAGCTACTGCTACTGTTTTTCCAGGTTGAATTTCAGTATTATTAAGCTCTTCCACTGTATGAACATTAGAATTCAATGCTAATTCTGTCATTCTTAATCCTAATTCTTTAAATTCAGGATTTTTAGTTACGAAATCTGTTTCAGAATTAAATTCAAGTACTACAGCTGTTTTGTGATCTGCAGATACTGCATCAAATACTAACCCTTCAGCAGCTATTCTTCCTGCTTTTTTAGCAGCTTTAGCTATTCCTTTTTCTCTTAATAAGTCTATAGCTTTTTCCATATCTCCATTCATTTCTATTAGTGCTTTTTTACAATCCATCATTCCGGCACCAGTTCTTTCTCTTAGTTCTTTTACTAAACTAGCTGTTATTCCTGACATTTTATTCCTCCTAATATTAAATATAATTAATATCTTTATTTTCTTATAATAAGAATTGAGTAATTTTACATTACTCAATTCTTACTTATTTTTATTTATTATTCAGCAGAACCAATTTCTGTATTAACAGTTTCAGCTACTACTTCTTCTTTCCCTTGATTTCCTTCTATTATAGCATTAGCTATAACTGATGAAATTAATTTTACTGATCTTATAGCGTCATCATTTGCTGGAATTGGATAAGTTATTAAATCTGGATCTACATTAGTATCTATCATTGCAAAAACAGGGATACCTAAGTTTGCTGCTTCTACTACTGCTAATGTTTCTTTTTTTACATCTATAACGAATATAGCTGCTGGTACATTTTCCATGTTTTTAATACCTGATAAGTTCTTAGATAATTTTACTAACTCTTTTCTGAAGTTAGCCGCTTCTTTCTTAGTATAAGCAGTATCTAAAGTTCCATCTGCATCCATGATTTCTAATTCTTTTAATCTAGAAATTCTAGCTTTTATTGTTTTATAGTTAGTTAACATTCCACCTAACCATCTATTGTTTACATAGTACATTCCAGATCTTTCAGCTTGCTCTTTTACTGCGTCTTGAGCTTGTTTTTTAGTTCCTACGAATAATACTTTTCCACCATTTGCTGCGATAGTTCTTAACGCATCATATGCAACCTCTATTTTTTTAAGAGATTTGTGTAAATCTATTACATGAATACCATTTCTCTCTGTAAAGATATAAGGTTTCATTTTTGGATTCCATCTTTTTGCTTGGTGTCCGAAGTGAACTCCAGCTTCTAATAATTGTTTCATTGTTATAACTGCCATTTTTTTCCTCCTCAAAGTTTTATATTAGGTTATTCTTCCACCAATCTCGAAACTAAGCTATTCTGAATTAGAATCACCATGCCTAGAAATAATTGATGTGCTTTTTTAAATAACAAATTATTTTAACACTTTTTTAATGTTGTGTCAATAATTTTAGTCTAATTATTTACATAGCTTTTATTCTTTTTTTTAATTTATTTTTTTTAATAATGCTCTATATTGTTTTACCATTATTTTTACCATGGATTTTCTTAATAATTGATACCATTTAAAGTTCATTCCTTCCATACCTTTTATTGAATCTGATAACATTTTCTTTAAAAACTCCATTTCTTCATAACTAATTCTAAGTTCATTTTTATCTTTATTTTCACAAATAGATTTAACATAATCAAAAAATTCAACCAAAGGTTTTACCTGTTGTTCATTAGCCCCTGAAAATTGTTTCTTTGCTTCATCTAAAAATTTTGACAAGAATTTTTTATCTGATTTCTCTAAATTAACATTATATTTTCTTTTTCCTTTTCCAATCTTTTGTATTAAATTCATAGCTCCCATCATTGATGAAACATTATTCATTTCCATCGGATTAAGGTTATTCGCATTTATTTTTTGTGCTTTCATTTATTATTCCTCCCAATTAATTTTTCCAATTATATCTTCTATTTGCTTTCTAGAAATAGCTCCTTCTCTCAATATTCTTATCTTTTCACTACTCAAATCTAAAATAGTAGATTCTGTACCAATCAGACATTCCCCTCCATCTATCACAAGGTCTACTCTGTTTTTAATTTCTTCTGAGATTTCATCATAAGCTTTAGGAGTTTTTTCTCCAGATATATTTGCACTTGTTGTAGGTAAAATACCACCAGCGCTTTCTATTATTTTTAGTGCAAGAGCATGATTAGGCATTCGTACTCCTACTGTATCTCCATTGGAAACCATTATATTAGGAACTGATTCCTTTTTTTTCAATATTATTGTTAATCCACCTGGCCAAAATGCATCTATTAATTTTTCAATAACATTTTTTTTCTCCAAATTTACAACTGCTATTTTATCGATTAATAAAACATTACTTATTAAAGCAATTAACGGGGATGAAAAAGCTCTACTTTTTACTGCATATATTTTTTCCAAAGCTTTTTTAGAATCAATTTTACCAGCAATACCATACACTGTATCAGTTGGATATATTATAAGCGAATCATTTTTTAAAAATTTAGCCACCTTTTTAACATCTAAATCTACTGCTTTAAATAATGTATGTCCCATATTAAACACCTTTATCCTATTTTTATTGTTACTTTGTTAATATTTTACCATATAAATATAAGGAAATCGAGAATTAATTTTCTAATATTCATTTTATAAAATAAAAGAAGGGATAAAAAATATTTTTTATCCCTTCTTTTATTTTAATTTTTTACATTGGTTTTTTTTCAAATAAATCAGAAACAGCTTCATTATTTATTATTCTTGTCATTGCTTCTGCAAATATTCCTGCACTAGTTAAAACAACTATTTTATCCAATGTTTTATTTTTTGTTTGTTTTATTGAATCAGTTATAACAACTTCTTTAAGAGATGAATTTTTTATTCTTTCAATAGCAGGTCCAGAAAAAATTCCGTGAGAACAACAAGCATAAGCTTCCTTTGCACCAGCAGCTATAATTGCATCAGCTCCACCAGTAATAGTTCCTGCTGTATCTATCATATCATCTATAAATATAGCTATTTTCCCGTCTACATCCCCTATTAAATTCATAACTTCAGACATATTAGGCTTAGGTCTTCTTTTATCTATTATTGCTATTTTACAATCTAGCCATTCAGCTAATTTTCTAGCTCTTTTTACTCCACCTATATCAGGAGAAACTACAACTATATCTTCCCCACGTAATCCTTTATTTATGAAGTATTTTGCAAGTAGAGGTAATGCTTGCATATGGTCTACCGGTATATCAAAGAATCCTTGTAATTGATCTGCGTGAAGATCCATTGTTACAACTCTTGTAACTCCAGCTTTTGTTAAAAGGTTAGCTACTAATTTAGCTGTAATTGGTTCTCTTGGACTAGCTTTTCTATCTTGTCTTGCATATCCATAATAAGGCATAACTACAGAAATACTTCTTGCTGAAGCTCTTTTTAGTGCATCTACAAAAATTAAAAGTTCCATTAAATTTTCATTTACAGGATTAGAAGTTGACTGAATTAAAAAGATATCTCTACCTCTTACCGTTTCGTCTATTTTTACATAAACTTCTCCATCTTCAAATCTTACTATTGTTGATTCACCTAGTTTAACTCCATAGTTCTTCGCAATTTTTTCAGCTAATTCAACGTTGGATGTACCACAAAATATTTTAACATTTTCCGCACTGATCATTTAATCTTTCCTCCAATTTAGTTTTATAATTTGTTTACTTCTTGCCACTGCTAATGATTTACTTGGAACATCTTTTGTTATCACTGACCCTGCTGCAGTCATTCCACAATCTTCTATTTTAATAGGAGCTACTAACATTGTATTACTCCCTATAAATGAATCTTTCCCTATTATAGTTTTAAATTTATTTTTCCCATCATAATTACAAGTTATAGTTCCTGCTCCTATATTGGTATTTTCTCCAATTATAGCATCACCTAAATATGTAAGATGCCCTACTTTTACTCCTTTTTCCAATGTAGATTTTTTTACCTCAACAAAGTTCCCCACATGAACTTTTTCTTTAAGATGAGTTTTAGGTCTTAAATGTGCAAATGGACCAATTGTTACAAAATCATCTAATATACTTTCCTCTAAAACTGAACTTTCTATTTTTATTGAGTTACCTATCTCACAATCTATTATTCTTGTATTTCCTAAAATTGTACAATTTTCACCTATAGTTGTTTTTCCTTGAATTAAAGCTCCAGGGTAAATAACTGTATCTCTTCCAATTTTTACATTCTCTTCTATATATGTATTATTAGGATCAATTAATATAACTCCATCTTCCATTAAATTATTATTTTTTCTTTCTCTTAATATTATATTCGCTTGTGCTAACTCAACTTTAGAATTTATTCCCAATACTTCTAAATTATCTTCTAATAGATATGTCTCTACATTTTTATTTTCTTTCACTTGAATACTAATTATATCAGTAAGATAATATTCACCTTTTTCATTTTTATTATCTATTTTTTTCAATGTTTCCCATAATTCTTTAGAATTAAAACAATAAACACCAGCATTGATCTCTTGAATTTTTTTTTCTTGCTCGGAAGCTTCTTTTTCTTCTATAATCGAGACTATTTTCCCGTTTTCTTTAACTATTCTTCCATAACCAAAAGGATTTTCATAAATTGATGTAAGAAGTGTTGTTGTTGCTCTTGACTTCATATGAAATTCATACATTTTTTTTAAAGTTTCTACTTTTAATAAAGGCGTATCTCCACATACTACTAAAATATTCCCCTGAAAATCTTTTAACTTAGGTTCTGCCATCATTATTGCATGTCCAGTTCCCAGCTGTTCATTTTGAACTACATAGGATACATTACCTATAACATCCAATATCTCTTCTTTTTTATGACCTAATATTAAAATATTTTCTTGAACTTTAAGTTCATCTAAAATATCAATTATTTTTTTTATCATGGGTACACCATTTACCTTGTGAATAACTTTGGGTAATTCTGACTTCATTCTTGTTCCTTTTCCTGCTGCAAGAATAAGAGATTTCAATTTCATATTTCACTCCTCTATTTCACATAAAAATTTATATTTCCGACACATATTATATCACATTTATTTTATTTTTCTAACTTAAAAATCAAAATCTGTTATTTTAATTAAAATCTTTCATTATATTTTCATAACTCTCATTTACTTCTTTAAACATTTTCTCATGAAATATTTTTTCATTTTCGGTAGCATTCATAAACTTATCAGGGTGATGTTGTTTTGCTTTTTCTCTATATGCTTTTTTTATTTCTTCTTTTGTTACACCTTCGATTATTCCTAAATTTTTATAATCTGAACTCTTATCTCTAAAGCTAGAAAAATTTCCTTGTTGACTATTATAACTATTATTCCCATACTGAAAACCTGATCCAGCTTGTCTGAAAAACTCTTCAAAATCTTTATTTGATTGATTTCCTGATTTATAATAATAAAACTTAGCTCCTGATTTAGGTTTTTTAGGAGCATTTTTTTTAGATAAAATATACACTCCTACAAAAATAAATAAAAGCCATGGGTTTCCTAGTAAAAATCCTATTATTTGAATTCCAAATGCAAACATTAAAAATATCAAAAGCAAAAAAATTAATGGTAAAAAATTTAAACTTCTTCCTGTTGCTACTCCAATTATAACAAAAAATATTATTGCCATAAAAATTATTCCAATCATTTAAACACCTCATTATTTAGAAATTTAGGATAGAATTTCTTCTACCCTAAATTTTATTTTTTAATTTTTTTATTTAATTCCTCTATTTTTTCTCGAATTTTATAATTTCTAGGATCTATTTCATAAGCAGCTATATATTCTCTTATAGCTTTTTCTTCACAACCCATAATTTCATAATTTTCAGCAAAATCTAAATGTGCCTGATGCATATCCAAATCTAAAAATATAGCCAAATCATAATTAAAAACTGCTTCTCTTATAAGACCAATTCTAGAATAAGCGTTACCTAATAAAAAATGTAAAAATGCCATTTTTTTATTTAATAATAAAGCTTCTTCAATTTTTTTAATAGCTAAACTATAATTTTCTTCTTCATAATATAAATATCCTAAAAAACCTAAAAATTCAGAATTTTTTTCATCAAGCTTAGAGAGTTTTTCATATATTTTAATTGAACCTATAATATCTTTTCTAAAATATAAAACATCTCCTAAAAGTCTTAAAAACTCTACATTATTTGGTTCTAAAAGAAGATTAATTCTTAACTCTTCTTCTTTTTTAATAAGTAACGCTGGATCTTTATTGCAATAAATCTTAAAAATTCCCGTTCTTAACACTTGAATTCCCCCTATCCAACAATATTCAATTCTAACTATAAATATCTTAGTCTATTATAGCATATTTTTTTTATAATTTTAATTGTTAATTATATAAAAAAAGGCTAAAGCCTATTTCCAACCCCCTGCCCCCAAGCATGGGGGT
>CAMTIW010000063.1 GCA_947072665.1 uncultured Fusobacteriaceae bacterium
TTCAATTGAAATTCAAAATTTAGAAAGTGAATATTTTTTTAAAATACATGAAAATCTAGATGTAAAAGTAGATAATAGTGTTGAAAAAATTTGGAACAATGAAAATTATAATATCATGGAAGATAAAGTTTATTCTTTAAATAGTGAAAACTTCTCTCTTAAAAATTATAAGCAATATGATTTTTCTTTGGTAGATAAAAAAGCAGAAAATAACTTTGAAATTCCCAAAGGAAGATATATTATTGCTTATTCCAGAGAAGGAATTGATAAACAGGATTTAATATTTGAAAGAATAATTGATTATATAACAAAAAATAACCTAATTACAGAGGGGAATTTATTCGTTTGGAATAAATTTAGAATCTTTTGTAAAAAGGAAAAAAAGATTATTTTAATAACAAAAAATATTATAAAGGTAAAAAACGATTAACTTTTAATCAAAAAAAATACATTCTTTATATTTCTAACGTTACGTCAAATTTATTATTGACTTGACGTTAGAAATTTTAGTATACTATATATACTTAATAATTAAATCGAAAAAGGAGTGTATATGGAATCAAACTTAAAAAAAGGTCTTCTATTTGGAGGCTTAGTAGGTCTAGCATGGGGGCTAGATACTGTTTTAATGGGACTTGTAGGACAAATAGAAATTTTGCAATCATCACCATCTAGTACGTTAGTTTCTGCATTTTTACATGATGGATTTTGTTTTTTTTGGCTAGCATTAGTTATGTTTTTTACAAAGGAACTAAAAGGAGTTTTCCAGTTATTAAAAACAAAAAAGGGAAAAGCTGTTTGCATAGCTGCATTAGTTGGTGCTCCAATTGGAATGAGTGGATATGTTATGGGAATTAAATATGCTGCTCCTGCATATGCTTCTAGTATTTCTGTTATTTATCCAGGTGTTGGTGCTATTTTATCCTATTTAATCTTAAAAGAAAAATTATCTAAAAGAGCCATGTTAGGAATAGCTATAAGTTTATTGGGTTCGGTAGCTCTTGGATACTCAAAAGTAGATATCTCAGCTTACCCTCATTTTTATAGAGGAATTGCCTTTACTTGTCTAGCTGTTTTAGGATGGGCTCTAGAAGGTGTTATTATCGGTTATGCTATGAAAAAAATAAAAGACGAAGAAAATCTTAAAGCATCTCCACAACAATTCTTGACAATTAGATACTTCACTTCATTTGTTATCTACGCATTAATCATTGTTCCCTTTATTGGTGGATATGGAACAGTTATACAATTAGCCAATTCTCATGAAATTTTTTATTTTACTGGTATTTCTATTTTAGGAGCAATAACTTACTTATCGTGGTATAAATCAGTGGATTATATCGGTGTAGCCATGGGAACTGCTCTTAACAGTACCGCTGCATTTTGGGCAATAGTTTTTAGTGCTTTACTTTTAGGTACTAAAATTACTCCTTATCTAATGGTCTGTGGATTTATTATAATTTTAGGTGTTTTTGTTTTTGCTGTTGATATTGGAGAAATTTTTAATAAAATGAAACTTAAAAAAAATGAAAAAGTGAGTGGGAGTTATAATGTTGAAAAATGAGATAATTAATAATATGAAAAATATAGTAGATAATTGCATGGGAGATTCAATTGAAGCTTGTCAAACAAGTTGTCCCATGAATACAGATGTTAAACAATACATAAAACTTATCAGAGAAGGAAAAGGAAAAGAATCTTTAAAAGTTATCAGAGAAAAATTGTTTATACCTAGAATTTTAGGAAGAATATGTGCTCACCCTTGTGAAAGTGGTTGTAGAAGAGGAGAAGAAGATAAGCCACTTGCAATTTCTAATCTTAAAAGATATGTTGCTGATAATTTTGATAAGCCTGAAAATTGGGATTTATCAAAATTAGAATTTAATGGAAAAAAAGTAGCTATTATAGGAGCTGGTCCAGCTGGTACACAAGCTGCCTATTCTTTAATAAAAAAAGGTTATTCTGTTAGCATTTTTGAAAAAGAAAACCATCTTGGTGGAATGATGCGATTTGGAATTCCCGAATATAGACTTCCTAGCAAAGTAATTGATTCTGAATTATCTATATTAGAAAAATTAGGTGTGAATATTAATTTGGGCGTTCAAATAGGTAAAGATATTTCAATAGATAAACTAAAATCAGATTTTCATGCAGTTATTGTTGCTATTGGAAAACAAATAGGACGTGTGGATAATTCTCTTAAAAATATAGATGCCAAAGGAATCTTTACTGCTGCAGAATTTCTAAGAGAAGTTTCATTAACTGAAAATTTTAAAGATATTGGTACATATACCTTAACAGTAGGTGGGGGAGATGTGGCAATGGACTGTGCCAGATCAGCCATAAGATTAAAAAAAGTTAAACATTCTTATCTAATTGCTTTAGAAAAAGATATTAATTCTTTAACAGCCTCTAAGCACGAAGTTGAAAGTGCATTAAAAGAGGGAGTTATTTTTATCTTATCATCTGGAATTAAACATATTGAAAAAGATTCCACTGGAAGAATTAACTCTATTACTAGTAAAAAATGTCTAACTATGTTCGATGATAAAGGTAATTTCAATCCTCAATTTGACGAAAAAATCCAAGAAAAAATAGCCATAGATACTCTTATATTTGCCATTGGTCAAAACACTGATTTTTCAATTGATAAAAATGAACTATTAAAAAAATCTGGAGATAGAGGTTTTAATTTTGATAATTTAACTCTTCAATCTAAATATGTAGATAATATTTTTTTTGCTGGAGATTGTTCTGATTCTCTTATTGTCATTCAAGCTATGGCAACAGGACAAAGAGCAGCTAAAACAGTAGATAGATTCTTAAATAACTTAGATTTAAAAGAAGGACGTAAATTAGAAGATGAAGGTGGAAAATCAACTACACAACTTCATATGCCAACAGATTATCTCCCTACTGGTTGGGATTCATCAGAAAAAATTATGAGAAATAATAATTTAGAACTTTCTTCAGATGAAAGAAAAAAGAATTTTAAAGAAGTTGAATTTTCTTTTACAAAAGAACAAGCTTTACGTGAATCTAATAGATGTTTAGAATGTGAATGTAAACTGTGTATGAAAGAATGCTTAATGTTACCTAAATTTACAAGCTGTCCTAAAACATTATTTCAACAATATTTAGAAATTGGTTATGAGAATATGGATAAAAATATCGCTTATTCTTGTAATGAATGTTCTCAGTGTACAATAAAATGTCCTCATGATTTCAAAATTGAGGATAATTTTAAAGAGATGAGAAAAGAATACGTTAGAGCAAATGATGGTTTATCTCCTTTTTCTGACCATACTGCCCTAGACGATGGTCAAGAACTAGAATGTAGTAAAAAATATTCCATAACTATCCCTGAAAAAGCTAAAAAAACTAAATATGTTTTAATCCCAGGCTGTACTGTCCCTGCTTCCATGCCAAAAGCTGTAGAGGATACACTGAGACATATGAAAGAAACT
Source organism: uncultured Fusobacteriaceae bacterium (assembly GCA_947072665.1). GTDB lineage: Bacteria > Fusobacteriota > Fusobacteriia > Fusobacteriales > Fusobacteriaceae > JAGNZR01. Next base: position 3,468 of record CAMTIW010000063.1, read on the forward strand.
TTAGGTGATGAAAATGTGGCTGTTATTTTGCAATGTTGTGCTAAACCTACTGAAATAATTGGTGAGACTGATTTATTTAATGAACGATACTCCCGTGTACAAAATGAAATTGAAAAATTGAATGCTGATGTTATTGTTACACTATGTCCTTCATGTTTCAATACCTATAAGAAATATTCTGGTAAAAAAGTTATCTCCTATTGGGATTTAATGAAAGAAGAAATTGGTATACCTGTAGAACAAAAAGAAATCGGTAATGATTCTGATGTTATTTTTAATATTCATGACTCATGTCCTACTAGAAATATGACTTCTCACCATGATAGTGTTAGATGGATATTAAAAGAACTGGGATACAAAGTTGAAGAAATGAAAAATATAAGAGAAAATACTAGATGTTGTGGTGTAGGAGGTATGCTTGGTTGTATCAATGCTAATTTATATAAAGAAATTGTGGATAGAAGAGTTTCTGACGCCACACAAGAGCATATGATCTCTTATTGTGGCTCATGCAGAGGAAGTATGGAATTAGGTGGTCTAGACTCTCTCCATATTCTACAACTAATCCATGAAGGTTGCTATATGAAAAAAGACGCAATAAAAAGAAGTGAAAATTATGGATTTCATAATAGATTAGAAACTAAAAAAAGATTAAAAAAATTCCTTTAAATACGTTAAAAAAAATGATGAGAAAATAATTCTTATCATTTTTTATTTATAAAAAATTATTGACATTATAAAAAATTGGAGTAGAATATAGCTATATACAAAGTTGTAATCATTATAAATTTTAAAGCTAAGGAGAAAAATGAATAAACATTTATCAACAGATATTAGAGTTGCTATTGAAACAGATAATCCCTCTATTTGGAGAGATGAAAGTAAATGTATTAAGTGTGGACAATGTAAAATTATATGTACTGATTACATAGGTGTTAATGGTTATTATTCTCTGGAAAATACAAATGATACTGCTATCTGCATAAATTGTGGTCAATGTGCTAATGTTTGCCCACCTTCAAGTATTTCAGAAGTTTATGATTATAAAAAAGTTGAAGCTATCATTAAAGATGCTAATAAAATAGTTATTTTTTCCACTTCTCCAGCAGTGAGAATTTCTTTAGGAGAAGAATTTGGTATGGAAGATGGTAGTTTTGTAGAGGGAAAAATGATAAAGCTTCTTAGGATTTTAGGAGCTAATTATGTTTTAAATACTAATTTTGCAGCAGATTTAACTATAGTTGAAGAAGCAAGTGAACTAATAAAAAGAATTCAAGATAAAAATAAACCATTACCACAATTTACAAGTTGTTGTCCTTCATGGGTCAAATATGCAGAAACTTTTCATCCAGAAATATTACCAAATATTTCTACATCTAAAAGTCCAATAGGTATGCAAGGACCCACTATTAAAACTTATTTTGCTAAAAAAATGAATATTGATCCTACAAGGATTGTAAATGTAGCTTTAACTCCATGTACAGCAAAAAAATTTGAAATAAAAAGAGATGAAATGAATGCTTCTGCTCAATATAACCAAATTGATGATATGAGAGATATGGACTATGTTATTACTACTCGAGAATTAGCAAAATGGGCAAAAGAAATGAATATTGATTTTACAAATTTAGAAGAGGATTATTTTGATGAGCTGATGGGTACAGCTTCTGGTGCAGGTGTTATTTTTGCAAATACAGGTGGTGTTATGGAAGCAGCTCTTAGAACTTCGTATTCATATTTAACTGGAACTAATCCTCCTGCTGAGTTTTATAATTTACAGGATGTTAGAGGAATGGAAGGAGTTCGTGAAGCTACAATTAATATAGGCGAACTTAAACTGCAAGTTGCTGTTATCTATGGATCTAAAAATGCCAGTAATTTTATTGATAATATCAAAGTAACTAATAAACAATATCACTTTATTGAAGTTATGACTTGTCCAGGTGGCTGTATTGGTGGGGGTGGTCAACCAAAAGATACTGAATTTAAAGGTGATATACTAAGAGAAAAGCGTATAGCAGGTTTATATAAAAGAGATAATGAATTAAAGGTTAGATTAAGCCATGAAAATGATGAAATTAAAAAACTTTATTCTGATTTTTATGGTGAACCTTTAAGTGAATTAGCAGAACAAATGTTACATACATTGTATTTTAATAAAAGTAAAGACTTAGGAGGAATAAAAATGGTTAAATATCGTTGTTCAGTATGTGGTTATATTCATGAAGGAGAATTAGAAATAGGTTTTGTCTGTCCAGTCTGTAAACAACCAGCTTCTGCATTTGTAAAAATTGAAGAAGAAAAAGCTATAAAAGAATCCACTAATAAATATAAAGGAACTAAAACTGAAAAGAATTTATTAGAAGCTTTAGCTGGTGAATCCATTGCTAGAAATAAATATTCATTCTTTGCAGATGTTGCCAAAAATGAAGGTTATGAACAAATATTTGATATTTTTATGCATACAGCACATAATGAAAAAGAACATTCAAAATTATGGTTTAAAGAATTAGGTCTTTTAAGTGAAACAGCTACAAATTTACTTCATGCTGCTGAAGGTGAAAATTATGAGTGGACTTCTATGTATAGCCAATTTGCAAAAGAAGCTGATGAAGAAGGATTCACTGATCTTGCAAAAAAATTCAGAAATGTAGCTAAGATTGAAAAAACTCACGAAGATAGATATAGAAAACTTTTAAGTAATGTAGAGATGAAAGCTGTATTTGAAAAATCAAATGAAGTTATTTGGGAATGTATAAACTGTGGTCATTTAGTTATGGGTAAGAAAGCTCCTGGAGTTTGTGAAGTCTGTCTATATGCACAAGGGTTCTTTGAAGTTAGAGCTGAAAATTATTAATATAAAAAATTGAAGCTCTATTAGCTAACTAAGTTAGTTAATAGAGCTTTTTTTATTAAAATGAATAATTTACTCCTATTCCTCCTTGTGGCATAATTCTATAGTTTTTTTCATTGGAACCATAAACTCCATTATTTAATTTTGCCTGAACAAAAATATAAAACTGTAAATCTTTTGTATGATTATATGCTAATTCTAATTGTGGCGTTGCGTATAATGAATATGTTGATTTCCAAGAATCACTTGTTCCTCTTACTGGTGAAATCATTTCATTAGAATTATTAATACTCCACATGGATGGATAATATGAACTTGCTCCTTTATTAGTAGCCATTAATGGATCAAATCCTCCTTGGAAATTAAAAGTTAAAGAGATTTTTTCATTAAATTTATGTAGCTCTTTTGTGTAATATAAGAATGCAAATATATTTAAATTCCACAATTCATCATAGCCATTAACTTCAAAATTTGAATCTTTATACCATTCCTTATAGCCTAAAACATCTAATTGAAATGTAAATCCATAAGGTAAAGAATATTGCGAAAATAATCCTATCATTGCAGATTTTAAATTTTGTCCACTTGAATTGTCTAAATTAGCTCCATACATCAATCCAGGTCCAAATGCAAACTGTGTTACATTTATATAGTCGCCCTTTGGAAAATAATCGACAAAATCAAAAAGTGGATTATACCAAAACCATGCTTTATTTTCAGAAGAATCAAAGTAATTATCTCCACGTAGATAAAGATTATCCTCCCATTTTATTTTGGTATCCCCAATATATCCATGATTATATGCAATATTTAAATTTCCATGAAAATAGTTATCATTTTCATTATTTAAGTCATTTGCATTATAATTAAAAGCATTTATCATCCTATACACTTCCAGTTGAAAACTAAGTTTTTCTGTTAACCTATATGATAAATTAAGAGGAGCAAACTGAACAGATTTTGTTTTATATTTTCCTAAATTTCCAAAATATTGAATATAACTATTTATTTCTCCACTTGGAACAAATACTGTAGATTCTTCTTTATATTTTACCAACTGACCATTTTTTTCTGCCTATGTGCTGATTTAGTAATATCACTTCCAAATGCTAAAGATGAACATACTAAAAAAGATGAAATAAAAATTTTCAATAAAGATTTTTTCATAATTTAACTCCTTTATTTTTTTTAAAAATATTATAATTGTACTCTTATATATCTAATACAAATTAATCTTAAAATAACCTTTTTATATTACGAAAAATAGTAATTTTATTTAAATTTATTATTCAAAAAATAAAAAAATCTGAAATATGAAAAGTTTTTTCTTTCCAATTTCAGATTTTTACTTTATTTAAAAAATATTACTTACTGTTTTTATAAGTTCTGATTTTAATTTTGGTGTTGCATCTTCAAACTTAAGATTAACCTTATTTGCTGTACTTACTACTCTAGTTTGGTATTTATTCATATTAGTTTTTGTATTTGTTACCGTTGCATCTATCCCACTTGTTCCTTGAGTACTTGCATTTATTTGTGATCTTTTCACAGTATCATCAGTTTTTTCACTGATTAATATATCTGTTATCATAGTATAATAAGTATCTTCTATTAGAGCATCACTTAATACACCTATGGCTCCACCTACTAAACCTAAACCTACTGCGGTATTTGCAGAACCTGTATTATATGCTCCTAATGTTGCTCCAATACCTGCTCCTGCAAGTCCATTTAAAGCTGCTTCAGAATCTTTTAAATTCATTTTATCTAATTTAAGAATATTAACTTGTAACCAATAGTTTGCTCCTTTTGCTAAAGGTGTAATTTTATATCCCTTTGATAATAAAACATTTTTTATTTCATTTTCAACAGCTATATTGTTAGTTGAAGTATTTTTTATTTGAACAAATACTGTTTTTGTTCCTATATTCTCTGGATTTAACCAGATAGTTTCTGACATTTTAGTCTGTGTTTCAAGATTTCTTTTTTTTATCACTGTGTTCAATGAACTACAACCTGTAAATAACATTAAACACACCATGACCATTACAAATATTTTCTTTTTCATTATTTCCTCCTAATTTTATTTCAAAATATTTTTTATTATATAAATCAAAATAAATTTTATCTTACCTATTATAACACACAATCATAATTTTTTTTATTTTTTTTGAATATTTATAATAAGTTTTATTTTATTTTGATATTTATATATTTATCTTGTCAAAATAATAATAAAAAAGTATAATAAATTATGTTATTAATAATATTTTTAGGAGGGATTATGAGTAAAATAGTTATTATAGGAGCTAACCATGCAGGCACTGCAGCAATTAATACAATTTTAAATAATTATTCTAATAATGAAGTTGTTGTTTTTGATAAAAATTCTAATATTAGTTTTTTAGGTTGTGGAATGGCATTATGGATCGGAAAACAAATTTCTGGGTCAGAGGGATTATTCTATTCATCACAAGATAAATTAGAAAAAAATGGTGCTAAAATTCATATGGAAACTGAAGTTCAAAAAATAGACTATATTAATAAAATTATTTATGCAAAGAATAAATTAGGAAAAGATATAATAGAAACCTATGATAAGCTTATACTTTCAACTGGTTCTATTCCTAATAAACTTAATATTCCAGGTTTAAGTTTAAACAATGTTCAATTTGTAAAATTATATCAAGATGCAGCAGATGTTATAGAGAAACTGAAAACCGATAGTATTAAAAATGTAGTAGTGGTAGGTGCTGGTTATATTGGTGTTGAATTAGTAGAAGCTTTTCAACGTTGTGGAAAAAATGTTGATTTAATTGATTTAACCGATAGTTGTTTAAGTGAGTACTACGATAAAGAATTTAGAGATAAAATGACAAAAACTTTAACTGATAATGGAATCGATACTCATTACGGAGAAAAAGTTTTAGAAATTATAGGTGATAAAAAAGTAGAGAAAATTATTACAAATAAAAAATCATATAAAGCTGATATGGTTATTTTAGCAGTTGGTTTTACTCCTAATACTTTTTTAGGAAAAGATTCTTTAGAATTATTTAAAAATTGTGCATTTAAAGTAGATTTAACTCAAAAAACAAATTTAAAAGATGTATACGCAATTGGCGATTGTGCAACTGTATTTGACAATTCTATTCAAGATACTAATTATATTGCTCTGGCTACAAATGCAGTTAGATCTGGAATAATTGCTGGACATAATGTATGTGGAACAAAATTAGAAAGTGTTGGAGTACAGGGTTCTAATGGTATTTCTATATATGGACTTAATATGGTTTCCACTGGACTTATTCTTGAAAAAGCTATCAAGTTAGGATTCAATGCTGGTTCTACAAGCTTTCAAGACCTGCAAAAACCTGCTTTTATTGAGCATAATAATAATGAAGTTTTAATAAAAATAGTTTATGATCTGGATACTAGAAGAATCTTAGGAACTCAAATTGCTTCTAAACAGGATATTTCCATGGCTATTCATATGTTTTCCCTAGCAATACAAGAAAAATTAACTATTGATAAATTAAAACTTTTAGATATTTTTTTCTTACCTCATTTTAATCAGCCATATAACTATATAACAATGGCAGCTTTAGGAGCAAAATAAGCTCTATTTTATTAGATTTTTAATATTAAAAATGGGACAATTAATATGTCCCATTTTAATTTATTCTCACACTAATTTTGGTAATTCCAAAGTCATAAATTCTGTTTCTACCACATAATCTTTATTTACACCTAATTCTATTAGATGATTTTCTATTGCTTCTTTATATCCCATTAATTGGCTTTCATCTCTTCCACCTGTCTTGTAATCTACAATTAAAATTCGTCCTTTTTCTTCTCCTTGTGCTTTTTTTATCATAAGTCTATCTATTCTTTTAGATTTCTTATTTAGCTTAACTTCATATTCTGAATATATATAATCCCATTCTTTTGAGAAAATATGTATATTTTTCTTTATAGAATTTTCAAGCTCTGCACTATCCAATATATATTTTAGTTTCTCTTTACCTATTTCCGAAGCAAAATTAGAATATGTTTCTTGTTTTGCTATTTTCTTTTCTTCCTCTTCGTTATGTAGTATATTTTCTAAATAATTATGTACTGCTGTTCCAATTATTCTTTTTTCTTCAGCAGAAAATGTAAATGACTTAAATTTTTCTACTATTGATTCTGAATTTTCAACTAATTCTTCTTCATCTAAGGCTGGGAATAAAAAATCAATGCCCTTTTGTTTAGAGTTATCTCTTTCTATAATCTCATCTTTTACAAACTCTTCCCTAATGAAATTTCCATTACTATATTCTAAATTTTTTAAAGCTAAAGTTAGGCTGTCATCTTTTACACATTTACCCATAACTAAAAATATATTATTTTCAGCTCTTGTTAATCCAACATATAAAACATTAATTTTTTCTTGTTCGATTTTACTTTCTTCTAGCTCTATATAACTATATTTACCTTGAAGATAAGAAACAACTCCTTTATAGTTTGTATTTAAAATTAAAAAATTTGTTA
>CAMTIW010000064.1 GCA_947072665.1 uncultured Fusobacteriaceae bacterium
GTATTAATTTATCCAAAGCATAGAGAGTTAAACATATTGGTAACAGGGGATGAAAATGCTATTGCCCTGGGAGTTAATGTAAAGAAAATCAGGACTTTAACTATGTTAGTTGCGACATTTCTTACAGGAGTAATAGTATCAAATACAGGGATAATTGGATTTGTAGGATTAGTTATACCTCATATTGTAAGGGGAATAGTAGGTGGGAATCATAAAAAGAATATTCCATGCTCTATTGTTTTAGGAGCAATATTTTTGGTTCTAACAGATACTATTGCTAGAAGTATCTATCCTTTACAAGAGATACCCATTGGAGTTATTACATCAATAATCGGAGCTCCTTTCTTTTTAAATATGCTTAGAAAAAAAACGTATAGTTTTGGAGGTGAGTAAATTATGATAAGGGTAGAAAATTTGAAATATTCTGTGGATCAAAGAAAGATATTGAATGATATATCTATATTAGTAAAAAAGAAGAAGTTTGTAGGTATAATAGGAGCCAATGGTTGTGGTAAGAGTACTCTACTGAAGAATATATATAGGTTTTTAAAATGTAACAGTGGAGAGATTATAATAGATGAATTGGAAATAAGTGAGTATAAAACAGAGTTTCTTGCGAAAAAAATGGCTGTTTTAGCTCAAAAACATAATATGAATTTTGATTTTACAGTTGAAGAGATTGTAGAGATGGGAAGATATGCACATCAAAAATCAGAATCAAATTTAAAACTTTCAAATAAAGAGATTATTGAGAAATCATTAAAGTCTGTTGGAATGGAAAATATGAAATTGAGAAGTTTCCTATCTTTGTCAGGTGGAGAGATGCAAAGAGTTTTAATAGCAAGGGCTTTGGCTCAAGACAGTCATATCTTAATACTAGATGAGCCTACTAATCACTTAGATATAAAATATCAGAGACAAGTAATGGATATGATGGTAAAAACAGATAAGACCATTCTAGCAGTAATTCACGATATGAATATTGCCAGTTCCTATTGTGATTATATTTATGCAATGAAAGATGGAAAAATTCAGGTTGAAGGAGACCCTAATAGCATATTTACAAAAGAAAATATTAAAGATATTTTTGATGTGGAGTGTGAAGTATTAAAACATCCAAAAAGTGACAGACCGTTAATAATATTTTAGGAGGGATAAGATGGAAATATTTAAAACTAGTGGTGTATGTGCAAAAGAGATAGGTGTAGAGGTAGAAAACGGAATACTGAAAGGTGTAAAATTTTTTGGATGTTGTGATGGGGATTCAAAAGCATTTGAGATTCTTTTAAAGAATAAGAAAACAGAAGAGATAATAAATGACCTCGGACATATAGAGTGCAGAGATAGAGGTACTTCTTGTATGAAAGAATTATGTAAAATATTGATAAAAATTAAGGAGAGAGGCTAAAACCTTTCTCCTTAATTTTGTGTTATAGTTTTTCTTTTAAAATACCTAATCTATAGTATTCTAATAATTTTTTTAAATTATTGATGTTTTCTTTTAAAACTCTTCCATTATCAGTATCAGCAACTCTTAATCTCTTAGGAACTGACTCTACAATATGTGTAGTAGACCCCATATCAAGGCACTTATGAATAGACTCATGAATATCTTCAAAAGGTTCATGAGAAACAAGTCTCATTCCATGTGAATTGAAGATAAGAGTGTATCCTGCAATACCTGTTGTAGATTGATATGCTTTTGAGAATCCTCCATCAATAAGAAGAAGTTTTCCATCAGCCTTTATAGGGTTTTCGCCCTTTACAACTTTTACAGGAACATGTCCATTTATTATATGAGAAGTCTCAGGATTTAGACTAAACTCTTGTAGTATTTTATTTGCCATTTGTTTAGAATAAGCAAACTTGTAGTAAGTATTATTAATCTCTTTATGACTCTCTTTCTCTTTAATAAAGTAACGTTCAAAAGTCTTCATCTTATCTTTTCCGAAAAGTGGAGAGTTTTCCCCGCACCATAAATACCATAAGAAATCTTTAGCAAATAAGTTATTAGTAAAGTATCCCTCTCTAGCTGTTCTATCACAAATTTTTAGTAATGCTTTTCCTTTGTACTCTTTTCCTAAAATATTAACAGATCTGAATTTTCCATTATCATCTAATGGAATACAACCATGATAAAGTAGGTTAGAGTTGTAGTTTAAGAATACACTTCCTTTAGAGAATAAAAATTGTGTATGTGCATTTAATTTTTCACTGTTTATGAAACTGTTTTGTAAAGCTAATAGAACCTGTTTCTCCTCTTCAGTTAACTCATGAGGATTAGCTGGATCTATAGTTGGGAAAGATGAATCAGTTAAATTATACGTATTCCCATCTAATAGTATTGTATTATCTTCAAAGTTTATTTTATCTAAAAGTAATCTATCTTCCATTTTAAATTCAGGATTTCTATTAATTACATGTCCTTCAACTTTAAATTGAATTATAGAGATAGCCTTGTGCATTTTAGCTAAAACCTCTAAATCTTTTTCTTTAGATTTTATTGTAGACTTAGGGATAAAATTAGTACAAGGATCATCTTTATATACATCTAAGGCAAAAGTTGCAAGAGGGAAAAGGTTTATACTATATCCATCTTCCAGTATTGAAGTATGACCATATCTTATACAGATTCTAACAGCATTAGTAATACAACCTAGTTGACCAGCTGCAGCTCCCATCCAAAGAATGTCATGATTTCCCCATTGAATATCAACATTGTGATGTTCCATAAGTTTATCAATGATTTTATGTGGTGCAGGTCCTCTATCATAGATATCTCCAACAATATGAAGTTGATCGATAACTAATCGTTGAATAACATCAGATATAGATATTAAAAGTTGTTTTCCTCTGTTTATAGAGATAATAGTATTGATGATTTCATCAACATATTCTTTTTTATTAAGTTCACCATCTTTTTCATAAAGTAACTCTTGAATAATATATGAAAAATCTTCAGGAAGAGCTTTTCTTACTTTTGAACTTGTATATTTTGAGGCTACTAATTTTAAAATTAGTAACATTCTATGTATTGTTGTTTTGTACCAAGAAACCATATCAGATGTAGTCTGAGAAATTTGATCTATTTTTTCTTCAGGATAGTAAATAACAGTAGCTAGCTGATTTTTTTCTTTGTCACTAATTGTATCTCCAAAAATAGCTACAATTTTTTCTCTAACAACTCCTGAACAATTTTTTAAAACATGATTAAAAGATTCATATTCTCCATGAATATCAGTAATAAAATGCTCTGTACCTTTTGGTAAGTTTAAAATTGCACTAAGATTTATTATTTCAGCAGAAGTTTTCGCAATTGTTGGAAAATTTTGAGAAAGTAGCCTAAAGTACTTTAATTCCTCTTCTTTATTCATAAATTATCACTCCTCAAATATAGGTATTATATTCATTGATAATATTATACACATTTTCTCATTGTATTTAAAGTAATATATGATTATTATTGAGTTTGAAATAGAACTGTGTTATAATACAGTGTAATAAAAATGTGGGAGTGCAAAGGTTTCGACAGGGTTGTTTTGCTATAAGTAGCAGGCCAGGTTGACCGCTGTGAGAGGTCAACTCATCGTTTAGATGGAAACAAAAATTACGCTTTAGCTGCATAATGCCAGCTTGCCTCTAGTCCTTCTTTTCTGTAAGAGTGGCTAAACGAGGTATAACCTAACTACAGATTACCTGGATCGATTTCTCTAAGGTTCGGGGACAATTTAGAGGATAGCTTTAATTAGCCCTGTCTGCGGGAGTAATTATCGCGAAGTTAAATAGTAGACTAAGCTTGTAGAAGCTTATAGTACTAACAGTTTTGGACGCGGGTTCGATTCCCGCCACTTCCACCAAACAAAATCACTAGTTGTTGTAAGTTGTTAAAACCCTTGTGTAGAAGGGTAAAATGAGGGGAAGAGTTTTATAGCTTATTACAATATATTATAAAATACTAAGTGCGTTACACATTTGTTACACATTTTTAGGAAGATGAAAGCAACTTAGGTTGCTTTTTTTATTAAATAAATTTATAATTTTAACAAAATAAAAAATAAAAGGTAGTCATGATATTTTTATAGCAAAACATATAATAATGAAGATATGATATGTTTTCATTATACTAAGGAGAAAAAATGAATTTGTCAGAGTGGTATAATGCAGGAGTCTCTAAGTGTAAGGCTTCAAAAACTTTATTTTTAAATAATGATTTTCATAATTCTGTTTATATTGGTGGATACAGTGTTGAAATTTTATTTAAGATACATTTATTGCTAAATGGGTTTACAGAGGGGCAGCTTTATGTCCATTTGAATTCATATAAAAAAATAAATGGAGTAAAGGAGTATGATTTTTTAATAAATGAGCTGAGAAAGTTATATTCTATTTACCCTGAATATTTTTCAGATTTAGATTTACAAGGTTTTCCTTTAATCATAAATGGAAAAACTCAAGTTGATTCTAATAATAAAAGATGGAACCCTGAATATCGCTACAATGCTAGCTCTTGGGATAATTTTAAGTTTGCAGAGGAAATTCAAGAGGAAGTAAGAAAAGCATATGAATGTTTAGAAAATTTAAAAATGGGAGGAAGATTATAATGGTATATAATAAATATTTAAAAGAAATATTTGAAGTTTTAAAGTGCAAAGTTGATGAGTATAACAATAAATTTTCTTTCAGAATAATTAATAATTCAAAAGGAAAAAATCTTATCTATTTAGAATTTGTTTCGGATGATTTCAGTCTTATTCTTAAAGATTTAGAGAGCTCTTTATTTCATTTGAAAAAGGCTATTGATTATATAGAGAACCATAAAACTGTCAGCGATTATATGAAAAATGAAATTATTAATATTTGTGATAAAAATAGTATTGCTCATAGAAATTTAAGTTATTTATCTTGGCAAAGAAAATATAATGACTCAAAAGAAAAAAAAATAACTTCAAAAATTATTTCAGGCTATTCATATAAAGGTGGAATGGGAAGAAGCTCAACACTTGCTTATTTAACATACTTATTTTATTTTCTAGGAAAAAAAGTTATGATTTTAGATTTTGATTTTGAAGCTCCAGGAATAGCAAATTTGCTTTTTGATAAGGAATCAAGAAATGAAAGAGGAGGCGTTATTGATTATATTATCGATTGTAATTTAGAGGAAGAGTTAGATCTTAAAAATTATATTATAAATTATCCAATTAGTGAAAAAGGTGGAAATATTTACGGGATTCATTCTGGAATTGATTATGATACAAAAAATTATCTTAATAAAATATCGAAAATTGATTTTAATTCAGCTAGCTATACTGATTCAATTAGAAAATTAATTTTACAAATAGAGGAAGTATTAAATCCAGATATCATTATTATTGATTCTAGGGCAGGAGTAAGCGAAAGTAATGGATTTATTTTAAGAAATCTTTCTGATATAAATTTGTTTTTATTTAATTGTGAAGATCAAAATAAAGATGGAATTATAGTTATAAAAGATATAATTCATGAGAAAAATTCATATTTGTTAAATAGTTCTATTCGCTATTTTGATAAAGAAATAGCTGGAAATAAAGAAAAAGATCTTGTTGATTTTTTGAAATCAGAAAAAATAGTATTTAAAAAAATATTTTCACTTACTCATAATGACAATTTTTTAAGTGGAAATTTAGGGGAATTTAGATCTTTTTGTAAGGGTCAAGCAGAGCTTTTTTTTAATACTTCAGATAAAGATATTTTTTTTAAGAATCTTTTTATTGAGTTAAACGATTATTTTTTTAAACCTATTCAGTTTTTAAAATTTGAACCAGAAAATACTTATTCTTTAAAAAATATTTTATCTAAAATAGAGGTTGAATTTTCAAAAAATATAGCATCTAAAAAGTTTGATTCAGAAGAAGATTTGAAATATTTTTATTTTAAAGAAGATTTGAAAAAAATAATTAATGAGCAGATTATTTTAATTTTAGGACCCAAGGGAAGTGGGAAATCAACTTTATACGAGATTTTTACAAAAAATTATTCTCAAATTTTCAAGCATTTATATAATAGAAATAATAAATATATAGATGGATTTTCTAATAAAACCGATTTGCAAAAGGAGTTTATTAGCTCAATAGGGATAAAAAATAAAACGACAGCTAGAAGATTTTGGCTTTATTTTAATTTGTACCAAATAGAAAAAGAGTTTTATGGAATAGAAAATAGAACTTTTGAAAATGTTGATTTTTTAAAAGAGAAAATTAACGATAGTGATTTTGCTGCAAATGTTGAAAAAAGATTGAAAGAAATCAATATAGAATTTATGAAAAAGGATAAAGTAATAACTCTTGTTTTTGATGAACTTGATAGTATGTTATCAGAAAACAAAGAAATTATTATTAGTTCTTTGATAGAAAATAGTTATTCTTATATATACTCTTTACCAAATATAAAATCGAAAATTTTGTTACGTAATGATATATATAAAAAGCTGAGTATCGAAAATAAAACACATCTTGATAATAATAAATATGAGTTGATATGGGAGGAAAAGGATTTGTTTTCTCTAATTTTAAAAATAATTTTGAATTGTTTAACAGAAAAAGAAATAAATTTTTTAAAGTTAGATTTTCTTTTAGAAAAAAAAGAACTGAACAGTTTTAGTGTAACAAAAGATGAAACAGATATAAGAATGGCAATTAATTATATTTTTGGTGAAAAATTATATAAAGCGGCTAATGTAGGGTCATCATATGATTGGATAATAAAACTTTTAGAAGATGGGAAAAAAGTAATAACACCACGAACAATGTATAAGTTTATGAATGAAGTAATAAAAATTGAAATTTCTAAATTAAAGGAAGATGAAGGAGAAAGAGAGTATCTTTTTAAAGAAATTTCAACTTCTCAATTTTATAAAGAAATTTTTGAAAAGGTTTCTCAGGATAAATTTGTAGAGTTTGATGAAGAATATCCAGAATTAAAAAATCTTTACGAAAAAATTAAAGGAATAGGATATACCAAATTTACGACAGAAGAGTTTAAAACTAATTCAAAATCAGGTAAAACAGGAAAAGGCTCAACAACTATCGAAAAAATGAAAGAAGATTTAGAAAAGCTTGTTGAAAGTGGATTTATTTTTAAATTGCAGTCACAATATGATTATCAGGTAGCACATATTTATAGCCATTCAATGCATATGAAAACAAATAGACCTAGAAAATAAATAAGTTTACGATTAATACTATAAAAAATGATTCTGTATCAATAATTTATAAAATTTTTTAAGTAATTTATATACCTATCGTAATTAATTCATTATTTTTTAAAATTGTTGAAAGAAAATTAAAAGCAATTAGGAAAATCTTTAAAAAATAGCATTAAAAATATCGCTCAAACGTTAAAATTTTGGAGGAAATTAGTGGTTAGAAAACAGAAGAAAAGTAAAAAAGAAAAATTACTATATACAAAAGAAGAGATAAAAAAAATTAATGAGAGTAATAGTAAGATTAAAATTATGCCTAATTGCACTTTTTCATCTAAAATAGGGGAATTGGATATGGAAAGAAGATTGTATTATCCTATTTGTAACAGTAAAGAAATAGATAGAATTTTTAATGTAAAGAATGCGAATGACTATTTATTAAAGCTGAGGGCAGATACTATTAGCGATAATATGCGTTTTTTTAGAGTCTATAGAAATAAAGCTCTTCAAAATATTGAGAAATGGTCTTTAGAAGAGTCGTTTGATTATTCACATTACGAAAATTTTATTGATAAAATACCGGAATTTGAGAGGGAGAAATGCTTAAATATCACTTATGGAGATATGTTTTCTAATAAAGCGGAAGCTTATATAGTGAAAACAGATTTTGGTCCATTAATAGTAATTAATGAGTGTCTTAAATATTTTTTATACTTTATTAATTTAGCAATTCTTAATTTTTCAGAAGAGGTTCCTAATCACGTTAGAGCTAATGCATTAAGAATAGCCATTAGAACTAGAACAGGAGAAGAAGCAATGGATTTTTTTATGGATCCACGTGGAATTATTCCTAAAAAGATTGATAATCAAATTAGAAATCTTATAAAATATCAACTAGAATTCATTGCAGGGCATGAATTTTCACATTATCTTTTAAATCATATTGATGATTCTAATATTTCGCAATTATTCTTAAATTCAGATAATAATTCAAGTGTTATTATTTATAATAAAAGTCATCTTCAAGAATTTGAAGCAGATGAAAAAGCGTTGACTATACCACAATATGATTGTTGTGAATTAGAAAATATGCTTCCAGCAGTGAGTATTCTTTTTGTAGCTTTTGATTTGTACGATACTTATTTAGATATTGTTTCACCAAGATCATATTATTCACAAACACATCCAAAATCTATTGATAGAATTAAAAAAATTTGGGAGAAGTTTAAAGTAGAAAAAGAGGAGTATGATAGATTCTTAGAAGCTGGAGAAACACTAAAAATTTTTTTAAAAGAGGATTTAGATTACAACTACGATATTTATGATTTTTATGGTTCGTTATATTTAGATGAAGCAAATACAGAGTGGAGGGGGAAGGAACTAATAGATAGAGTAGATTACTATTAAAATTGTAAAAAAGTATTGTTTTTAAATAAGAACTTCTTATTCTATATAATAAGGGATAGAATCATAAATAATGAAATAGGTGAAATATGAAAAAATGAACTAGCTATGAACTAGTTCATTTCTTTATTTAAAAAGATTATTTAATTTTTCTATAGCCTCAATTTTTTTTTCTTCCATAACATGAGTGTATATATCAAGTGTTGTGGCAACCTCAGAGTGCCCTAGAAGTACTTGAACAGTTTTGACGGGAATATCTAGCTCAAATAGTCTAGTTGCGTATGTGTGCCTTACAGCGTGGTATGAACGTTCTAATATTCCTAAATCTCTACAGATTTTATTTATTCTTCTAGTAGGTCTTTTACGCTCTATAGGTTTTCCTAAATAATTGGCAAAGATTAAATCACTATATTGGTGTTCTTTCATTGCTAAAAGCATATCCAAGACATTTTGAGTTAGTGGAAGATCTCTTTTACTTTTATCTGTTTTAAGTTCTTTAAAAACATAACTTAGCTTTTTCTTTCCAACTTCTGAAACCTCAATATTTTTCTGATATTGCCTCCTAATCTTTAAAGTATTCCCCTCTAAATCCTCCCATTTAAGCCCTAATACTTCTCCAAGTCTTAATCCTGTAAAGAATCCAATATAAATAATCTTATCAAGTATATTTTCTGTAAGACTAGAGAGAATAAGTTCTTGCTCATCTTTGCTAAAAACCTTATATTTCTCCTCTGTTTTTATTTTTGGGAGAGTAATTGCCAAAATGGGATTTCTTAAAACTACATTCTGAATTAAAGCAAATTGAAGACATGCTTTTATTTTAATATGTACTTTTTTTACGTTGTTTATAGAAAGTTTTTCAACATCTAGTAAATGATTAAAATATTTCTGTAAATTTTGAGCGTTTAAATCTTTTATTTTTATTTGTGATAGCTGATAAGGTAATATTTTTAGTCTAAAACAAATTTCATATTCTGAAAATGTATTTGCAGAAACTTCTCTTTTTTTAAAGTTAAATATCCATTCTTTGAAGAAATTACCAAAGAGAATATTATCTCCTAAAGTAAGAATATTGTTTTTATATTCATAAAGAGCTTTTTGCATTTTATTTACTACAGTTGATTTTGTGAAGCTACCAAAAGTTTTCCTTAATAACTTCCCATCACAATCTTTTCCAATTACTACAGAAGAACGATAATAGTTTTTTCCATTTCTCATTTCTGTCCAAATAGTACCCTCACCATTTGATTTTTTCATATAGATTCGCCAATATGATTAATAAACCAATTGTCTAATTGTGATTTAATAGCCATTTTTTTATTTCCTATAATTACACAAGGAAAGTCATCTCTTTTAGCTAGTTTATAAGCAGTAGTTTTTCCAAGACCACTAAATGATGCCATTTCATTGATAGTTAAAAGTAGTTTTTCTTCTTTTTCTATATTTTCCATATTGAATTACCTCCAGATTAAAATAATTATTTATTTAAAACTATAAACCACCTTGTAAGCTGCTTAAAAGCCAGATAGCAGAGCATTTAGTAAGTTAATATTAAAAGCTCTTAAAATCTGATGTAACAAGGCTTAAAACCTATTTTTAAAAACAAAAAGATAATTAATTTTTCATATATGTTAAAGCTTGGGAAACTTTATAACAAAAGAAAATAAAAGATTGTTAAAATCAATTTGAGAGTGTCAAACTAATTTTTTTAAGCTCTTTAACAAAATCATAAGAACTTAGTTGTCCTAATTTTTTTCTTTTTTGTTTTAAGACTTCAAAAGGTATTTTTTTAATTAGTTCTAAATATTGAGTTGAATCAACTCCACTAAACGATGATCTAAGCCAAATTAGTTTTTCAGTAAATTCAAAATCCTCTGGAATATCTGATAAATTAGAGATTCCTAGCTCCCAGTTGTCTTTTAGGGCTTTAAATAAAAAACCATTGAAAGAATTTATAGAGCCTTCTAATTCTAGCTTTAATACTTTTTCATAAATTTTTTTAAAATAAGCTTCGTCAAGTTCTGGGAAAGTTTTAATAATATTTTTTTTCGTAGGTAAATTTAATTTTGAGTATTCAACTTTTTCTAAATAAGAAATTTCAGAAAAACTACTACTAAGTTTTTTAGGAGTAACCAATTTTATTTCAGATGTGGAATCTTCTTTTGAAATCCTAGTAGTAGTTTTCTTTATAATATTGTTCTTTATAGTTAGTTCTTTATAGGGTGCACCATGTGCAC
>CAMTIW010000065.1 GCA_947072665.1 uncultured Fusobacteriaceae bacterium
TATTGTTCAGGATTATGTATGCCTGAAATAGCTGCTATGGGTGCTCTTGAAAGATTAGACATGATGCTAAATGATGCTTTATATGGAATATTATTTAGAGATATAAATATGAAAAGAACATTAGTTGACCAATATTTTTCAAGAATTATAAATGGATTTGCAGGAGTAATAATAAATACAGGTGAAGATAATTATTTAACAACAGCAGATGCAATAGAAGAGGCACATACAGTTTTAGCTTCTCAGTTTATAAACGAGCAATTTGCTTTGGTAGCTGGTCTTCCAGAAGAACAGATGGGGCTTGGTCATGCTTTTGAAATAGAGCCAGGAGTGGAAAATGGATTTTTATTAGAATTGTCTCAAGCTGAAATGGCAAGAGAGATATTTCCAAAAGCACCTTTAAAATATATGCCACCTACAAAATTTATGACTGGAAATATATTTAAAGGTCATGTCCAAAATGCACTTTTCAATATGGTAACGATAATGACTGGTCAAAAAGTTCATCTTTTAGGAATGTTAACAGAAGCAATTCATACACCTTTTATGTCAGATAGAGCACTTTCAATAGAAAATGCACAATATATATTTAATACAATGAAGGATTTAGGCTCAGAAATGGAATTTAAAAAAGATGGTATAATTGTAAATAGGGCTAAAACTGTATTGGAAGAAGCTACAACTTTACTAAAAAAAATAGAAAATATAGGTATATTTAAAACTTTGGAACAAGGTATTTTTGCTGGAATAAAGAGACCAATAGATGGTGGGAAAGGGTTGAATGGAGTATTTGAAAAAGATAGAACATATTTTAATCCTTTTATAAAATTAATGTTAGGGGGTAGAAAATAATGTCAACTGGATTATATTCAACAGAAGATAAAGCATACGATAAAAATTTAGACTATCATAATATAAAACCTTATGGGGATACTATGAATGATGGAAAAATCCAAATGAGTTTTACACTTCCAGTTCCTTGTAATGAAAAAGGAATGGAAGCGGCTCTTGTAGTTGCTAGAAAACTAGGATTAAAAGACCCGGCAGTAGCACACACTCATTCTTTAGATAAAGAATTTTCATTTTATGTAGTTTATGGAGTTATGTCTGTGGGAATAGATTATGAAAATATAAAGGTACAAGCAATTGAAATAGATACTATGGATATGCATGAAACAGAGGATTTTATAGCAGAAAATATAAAAAAACCAGTTGTTATAGTCGGTGCTAGTACTGGAACAGATGCACATACAGTTGGAATAGATGCTATTATGAATATGAAAGGTTATGCAGGACATTATGGGTTAGAAAGATATAAAGGAATAGAGGCTTATAATTTAGGAAGTCAAGTGCCCAATGAGGAATTTATAAGAAGAGCAGTAGAGCTTAATGCTGATGCACTTTTAGTATCTCAGACGGTAACACAAAAAGATGTACATATTAAAAATTTAACAAATTTAATAGAGCTTATAGAAGCAGAGGGATTGAGAGAAAAAATGCTTATAATTGCAGGTGGTCCTAGAATAACTAATGAATTAGCTAAGGAGTTAGGATATGATGCTGGATTTGGCCCTGGAAAATATGCTGATGATGTTGCAACTTTTATAGTTAAAGAATTAGTAAAAAGAAACGAAGAATGATAAAAAAAGACTTTCTAAAGATAGATTTATATCTTAAGGAAGTCTTTTTTCAATATTAAAAAATTATTTTTTAAATAATTTTAGATACTGACCATAACCAGATTTTTCAAGGTCATTAACACTTATAAATTTAAGAGCAGCTGAATTTAAACAGTATCTTAGACCTGTAGGATTTGGACCATCATTAAAAACATGGCCTAAATGAGAATCCCCTTTAACACTTCTAACTTCAATTCTTTTGGTAAATAAAGTATCATCTTCTACTAAAAGAATATTGTCTTTTTCTAGCATATCATAAAAACTTGGCCATCCAGTACCTGAATCAAATTTTTCAAGTGAAGAAAAAAGAGGCTCTCCTGATACTATATCCACATAAATTCCGGCTTCTTTATTATCATTATATTCATTATCAAAAGGTTTTTCTGTTCCATTTTCTTGTGTTACTTTATATTGAAGTGGTGATAATTTATCTTTTAGTTTCATTTTTTCTTTTCCCCATATTTTTTCTAAGAACTGGTCTCTTCCAGATCTATTTCTATAATATTTATATTTAAGAGAATTCTTTTTATAATAATCTTGGTGATATTCTTCTGCTGGATAAAAATTTTTAAATGGTATTATTCTAGTAACAATTTTTTGACCTGCAAAAGGACCAATTTTTTCTAATTCATCTCTTGAATTTTCTGCAAGTAGTTTTTCTTTATTATTTTGATAAAAAATAGCACTGGTATAACCAAAACCTCTATCAACAAAACTACCATCTCCATCTGTAGGATCGATTTGTTTCCAGAATATACGAAGTAATTTATCATATGAGATAATATTATCATCGTATGAAATTTCCACTGCTTCTACATGCGATAATTTCCCGTTTTCTGGATGGGAGTATGTTTTATAAGTGGGATTTATAGCATCACCTCCAGAATAACCAGAAATTACTTCTTTAACTCCTTCATATTTTTCAAATTCGGATTCTATACACCAAAAACAACCACCAGCAAAATATGCTTTTTGAATAGCAGAGAATGATAGACTAGAACTTAGAAGTAGTGCAGAAAGAATTATTTTTTTCATTTTAGACCTCCTATTATAAATAAAATTGTAATAAAAATGGAATAAATATAAATAAAAATGTTCTTAATTAATATAATACATAAAATTATTCTAATAGTCAATTCATTAATTAAAAATATTTAACACACCTAACCAGATAAGAAAAATAACTAAAAAAACTTGAAATATTGAAATTAAAAATAAAGTTCCTATAAGTTTAGATTCTTTTTCTGTGGAAAGAAAAGAATTTTCTGAAAGAGCAGAGATAACCAAGGCC
The DNA here is from genome assembly GCA_947072665.1 of uncultured Fusobacteriaceae bacterium. Classification (GTDB taxonomy): domain Bacteria; phylum Fusobacteriota; class Fusobacteriia; order Fusobacteriales; family Fusobacteriaceae; genus JAGNZR01. The sequence goes on from CAMTIW010000065.1 coordinate 2,971, forward strand.
CCGCCAGTTGAAAACGGACTTAAACTTGCAGGAGCACCTCCATTAACCACAGCCGAAACTAAAAGTTTTCCACTTAAAATACTTGTAGGAGCTTTCAAAGTATCTAAAATAATTGGAATAGTTGGAATCATTGTTGGCATAACTACTCCAGAGTTAGAGCTAAACCAAGAAAGTATACCAGAGGAAAGAGCCAAAATAGCGGGAGCGCTATTAGGTGTCATTATTTTAGTTAACCCCAAAGCAAAAAAATGAATTCCTCCTAATTTAATTATGACATTTATTAAAATTCCTACACCACTAATTAAAATAAGTGTATTCCATGGAATTAATTTAAAAACTTCTTTTTCATCAGCAATTTTACTTAATAAAAGAATTGCTGATATAAAAAAAGAGATAAGTCCAATATTAATTGAAAAAAAGACTGTTGAAATTGTCATTATTAAAATAGAAATTAGAGTAATTTTTTGCTCTTTGTCAAATTTTATGACTTCATTTTCAAAATTTTTATTAATTTTTTTTAATTTCCAACCTTTAAATAAAATAAATGTTATAAAAGAAGAAATCAAAGTTATTAAAAGGGTATTAAAAACTAAAGATAATGAAATATTTTCAATAATATTTGCATTTAATGCAAGATTATTTCCAATGATTCCGGTTGGCGCCCAAGGAACAATTCCTCCTCCAATTGCACCAAGTTGACCAATAGAAGTTAAGAGAAAAGGATTTATTTTTGTTTCTTTTGCTAATGGAATTCCAAAAACAGCAACCATAGCAAATCCTGCAATAGTACCAGCTCCTAAAAATCCAACCATATATCCTATAATATACATTAAAAATGGGATGAAAATTATTTTTCCATTAATAGAAGATATAATTTTTTTTATTAATATTTTAAGAGTTCCATTTATTTGTGCAATTCCAAATAAGAGTGAAATACCTACTAGCATTAAAAATAAACTGGAGTTAAAGCTATTTAAAATTTCTTTATCTGTTAAATTTCCAATTTTTCCTAAAATAAAAGCTGAAGCAATAGAAATAAGTCCCATATTTATTTTTTGTTTAAATCCAATAAAAATTGATAAGACTAAAAAAATAATAGAAAGTATAGGAATAAAATTTATCATGTGGTTAAAAGCCTCCTAATATAAGTCATTAATTAATTATACGACCAGACGTCTTAAAAGTCAACAATTTTTTATTGACTTTTAAGACAGTCGGTCATATAATGATAATCATAGGTAATTTTATTTTATTAATCAGGAGGGAAAATTATGATAGAGCTAAAATTAAATGAGTTAAGAGAAAATGTTAAAAGTAAAATTTCAAAGGAAACTAAAAAAATTATGGAAAATAGTTTTGATGAGCTTAGAAAAAAACAGATTTTGGAAACCTCATTAAAAATAGGAACTAAAATTCCAGATTTTTCTTTACCAAATTCAGATGGGAAAATCATTACTTCGGAAGCTTTGCTATCTAAGGGGACACTTATAATAAGTTTTTATCGAGGTAGTTGGTGAGGTTATTGTAAAATAGAACTTGGAGGTTTCCAAGAAATATTGAAAGAAATACTGGATAGAGGAGCACAAGTGGTTGCTATATCTCCAGAATTACCAAAAAACTCTAAACATTTAAAAGAAAAATTAAATTTAGATTATGAACTTCTTAGTGATGCTGAAAATAAAGTTGCAAAATCTTTTGGGATAGCATTTTCTTTAAATGAAGAATTAATTGAAGTTTATAAAGGTTTTGGTATAGATTTAAAAGAATCCAATGGAAGTAAAAACTCAGAACTTCCAATTCCAGGAACATATGTAATAAATAGTGAAGGAATAGTTATTTTTTCTTATTTAGATTTAGATTACACAAAAAGAATGGAACCAAAAGAGATATTAAATATCTTGGAAAATAAAAAAATTATTGACAAAAGTAAAGTTTGAGATTATGATAATATTATGGATAAGAAAACGATAAAAAGAAATGAGATTATTAATAAATCTATTGGTATTATGTATGAAAAAGGTTATAATGGTGCTGGAGTGAAAGAGCTAACTGATGCAGCTGGAATTCCAAAAGGATCATTTTACAATTATTTTGAAAGTAAGGAAGACTATGGAAAAGAGGCATTATATTATTATTATTATGTATTAAGTAAAGATAAATTTAATATCCTTTTAGACCAAAATATTAATCCTTTAGAAAGAATAAAACTATTTTATGGTGGTATGATAAAAGGAATATCTGAAGGGACAAAATCAAAGTTTGGATGTTTTATAGGAAATTTAACACAAGAAATAAGTTGTAATAGTATAATAATTCAAGAAGTAACAAAAGAAATTCATGCAGGAATAGTAATTAAAATTCAAGAGTGTTTAAAAGAAGCTAGAGAAAAAAATATTTTATCTAAAGAAAAAGATGTTAAAGAATTAGCCGAATTTATAGTGAGTAGTTGGCAAGGAGCTTTGTTAAGAACAAAAGCTTGTAATAATTCTGAACCTGTTGAAAATTTTTATAAAATATTAACAGATATTTTGCTAAAATAAAGAAAAAAAGAAAATCAGTCATTAAAATAAACTGATTTTCTTTTTTTTATAAAATATTAAAAATCTTTTAAAATAGAATTATTAACGTTAATTTTTTTACTTTTAGCAAAAGATAAAATAAGGACACCGATAAAAATAAGGATACAGGCAACTATTTTTAAAAAAGTTATATGCTCGCCGAGTAAAATAGCACCGAATATAACACTAGTAATAGGTTCAAAGGTACTGATTACAGCTGCTGTACTAGGTCCTACATGCTTTATACCAAGTTGTAATAAAGATAACCCTAAAACAGTACATAGAAAAGCAAAGATAAAGGAAATAATCCAAGCTTTATTTGTCATTGTTTCTAATGTTAATTTATTTGTAAAACTACCATATAAAAACATACTGATGGATGAAATTAAAGCTATGTAAAAAGTAATTTTAAAAGGTTCTTCATTTTTTAAACCGCTTCTATCCATATATATAATATAAAAGGCATAAAATGCACCGCTTAGAACTGCAAGAAATAATCCAAGGATAGTATTTTTACTATTAGGTTGATCTCCACCCAATGCTGAAAAAAAGAAACAAGCAATACCTAACATTGAAATTATTAGTGCTATTATTTTTTGTTTATTAAATTTATCTTTAAAAAATAAGACACACCCAATTGTAACAAAAATAGGATAGGTAAAATGAATAGGTGTAACTATTCCAACATCAACTAAAGAAAAAGCAATGTTTAACAATAATGTTGTAATAGAATTACCTATAAATCCTAATATTATTAAATGAAATAATTGTTTTTTAGAAACTTTTAAATTTATTTTCAAAATAAATACTATTATAATCAAGAAAGGTAAACTTAAAAAATTTCTTAAAAAAGTTAAAGTAACAGGATTGCAACCAAGGGAGTAAGTCATAGGTCCCAAAGTAAAAGCAAACCCAAAGATTATAGACGATAGCATGGTTAAAAGAATACCATTTGTTTTATTATTCATTTTAATCATCTTACTTAAATGCTTTATCTATTATTTTTAAAATATTCTCAATAGCATTATCTACGATTATTTTACCTTTAATAGGAGAAGAAGATTTTGCAGAAGCAAGGACTCCAGTTTCTGGAACAATATCTTTCTCAATGGGATATCTAAAATAAGTTCCAGGTTCAGCATTTATCATATCAAGAATAGCTTCTTCTCTAACTAATTCAGGTTTAAAATACATCATTAGAGAAGTTTCAGTAACTGCAGCATGTTCTAATGCCCAACCTGGAAATGGAACTTCATTAAAAATTTCATCAATTATATGAGGACTCATTGGATCCCACCAGTTAGTTAATAAAATTTGTACTTTATCACCATGTTTAGAAGAGCATAAATCCATTGCTTCAACAACAAAGGCTTCATTTTCAAAATGGGCACTGAAAAGATAAATTTTAGTGAAACCATCTCTTACGAATTCATCAATTAAATCCATAACTAAATTTTGAAGAGTAGCACCATTTAAATCAATTGTACCTGGAAATAAAGGACCTCCTCCACTTAAAGGTTTAGATTTATAACCATATGAAAGGGTAGGAGCAACAACACCATTAATTTTATCTGCAATCCTATATGCAAACTGCTCAGCTATAACAGTATCAACACAAAGTGGTAAATGGGGTCCATGTTGCTCAGTAGCTCCTATTGGTAAGATAATTACATCATTTTTTTTCTTAGCAAATTCTTGCCAAGTCATGTTGGTCATTTTTACATGTTCAAACATTTTAATACCTCCTTAAAATTTTTATATTCATGAATCTATTATATACACAAAAATATATTTTAACAATGTATTACTATAACAAATATTTTAAAAAAATTTATACTTTTCATACAATGAAAAATCAACTTGTAAATGCTATAATAATATAAAACTTAGTATAAGGGAGTTGATATCAAAATGCAAAAAGTAATCTTTACAAATGCTAGACTAAAAGGTGACGAAGAATTAAAAGATCTCTATGTAGAAAATGGAATATTTAAAGAGATAGGTAATAAACTATCAGATAAGTATAGGGATGTAAAAAAAATAGACTTAGGGGGATATTTAACTATACCTCCTTATGTTGACCCACATATTCATTTAGATTATGTATATACAGTAAGAAAATCTGGTGCAACCAATGATACGGGAACTTTATTTGAAGGGATTCAAAGATGGTCAGAAACTAAAGGGAATATGACAATAGAAGAAGTTAAAGGAAGAGCAAGAATAGCTATAAAGAAACAAATGTTACATGGAACACAGTATATGAGAACACATATTGATGTTACAGATCCAAATTTAACTTCATTAAAAGCGATGTTAGAATTAAGAGAAGAATTAAAAGATATTATAGAAATACAAATAATAGCTTTCCCACAAGAGGGAATGTATTCATATAAAGATGGAGATAAATTAGTTGAAAAAGCTTTACAAATGGGTGCAGATGTTGTAGGAGCAATTCCACATTTTGAATATACTTGGGAATTAGGAGAAAAATCTATTAAAAAAACTGTAGAATTAGCATTAAAATATAATAAATTAATAGATGTTCATTGTGATGAAACTGATGATCCCAATTCAAGATATTTAGAATTATTAGCTGGAGAAGCATATATGAATGGAATTGGAGATAAAACAACTGCAAGTCATGCTTGTGCAATGGGTTCATATAATAATGCATATGCATTTAAGTTATTTAAATTATTAAAATTATCGAACATTAATATTATCTCTTGTCCTACTGAAAATATTCATCTTCAGGGTAGATATGATACCTATCCTAAAAGACGTGGATTAACAAGGGTTAAAGAGTTAAATGATGCTGGAATAAATGTATGTTTTGCACAGGATTCCATGTCTGATCCATGGTACCCATTAGGAAATGGAAACCTCATGACAATATTAGATTTTGGTATTCATATTGCACAAATGATGACATTTGATGAGATAAATAATGCTTTGGATTTAGTTACTGTAAATGGAGCAAAAACTTTACATATTCAAGATAGATATGGAATAGAAGTTGGGAAAGAAGCTAACTTTATTGTATTAGATGCTAAAAATGAATTTGATGCTATTTTAGAAAGAGTTGGAATAAAAAAATCCATAAGAAAAGGTGCAATTCTATTAGAAAAAGAACCACAAGTTGTTTTAACCGATATTGAATTTTTAAAATAATTAAACTAAATGCCGTTAGATTTTAATCATAACGGCATTTTTTTATAATCTCTTTCTCTTCTATTAAATTTTAAAAGCTCTATAATAATTTGCCTTTAATTTTTCTTTTTCAAATAGAACTAACTCCATTTTTGTATATTTTCCTGGGAAAAATGCAATTAGTTTTTGAGTATCTAAAACAGTCTGTAAATTACTTAGTAAAGTATCAAAAGTACAAATAGGAAAGCTTTTTCCTACTCCTGTTAGTAACACTATTTCACTGCCTTCTGCTTTTTTAGTTATATATTTAATAGCAACTGATGTACTAAAAGAATTTTTTAGATTTTTAAAAAGAGTTTCGCTTCCACCTCTCTCTTCACTTTCAATTACTTTTTCCAATATTCCATCATTTTTTAAGCTTTCAATCATAAGTTCATAAAGGTCTATCTCTACAACTTTTATATCAGAATCACTATCATATCTTTTTAGGATTTCTTTTTTTATATAACTTCTAACTTTATACTCGTTATTAGGTTCATAGTCAAAAACATAAAAAGGAACTTCATTTCCTAGCCCACGATTTTTAAGAAAGTTTTCATCACAGAGTTTATCTTTTAATTCTTTAAGTCTTGTTATTATATCTCTATTTTTTTTCATATTTTCATCTGCTCCTTAATAAAGCATTGCTTTTAAAATTTCTTTTTCTCCAAATTGCTCTAGGATATTAAGAATATAGTTTGGAATAATTGGTTTAATTATTCTATAATGGTCTTCCTCTTTTCTTAGAAAGTTGCCTTCTATTAAAAAATTCTTTATTTTAACTAATATCTTTTTCTTACTTGCTTCACTCCAAAAGTTTACAGTATCATCTTCTTCACTTTTCTGTATCATAAATTCTTTAAAATCAGTTTCAAAAAGATAATAATCTGCTGCTCTATATTTATTACTAATAACTTCATTCATAAATTCAAAAATTATTCTTTCACAATGACAAATGGCATATAGATTAAGAAATCTACCTATATCAGAATCTTCCATTGACATAAGTTCGACAAACTCCTTTGATAATCCATTTATTCTTTTGGAGATTGAAAGGAATTTTTTATTAAAGTTACTTTCTGTTTCGGTATCTAAAAGATTTTCATCTAATAAAAATTCTTTTAAATTTTCTTTTATACTCCAATCTTTTGTTAATGCTCTTGCCACATTTCTAATTTCAGTGAGATAAAAATTCTCACTAGTTATAGCTCTATATTTCATAAATTTCCCCTTTACTAATTAAATCCTAAAGCCTTTTGAACTGCATCTACTGGATTAATATAGAATATTGGTTGGAACTCTGAGAGCAATGTTGGTGGTAATGTTGCTAAATCAGGAATATTTGTCATGGGTATCAATATTTTTTTAGCTCCAACATCTTTACATACTTGAAGAATATTTGCTAACTCTTCAGCTTTTAATACCTCTCCTGACATTGTCATCTCTCCTATTACAGCTAACTGTGCAAGAGTTTGTCTTCCTAAAGATGAAGAACACATGGAGATGAAACTTCCTAAAGTGATATCATTACTCAATCCCATATTTTGTAAATCATTAAGTGTTAAGAAATAATCTTTTTCAGTAACTGAGATAGCTCCACTTACAAGTTTATAGCTAAGTTTAAGATAGTTAAATGCATTTTCTATTGCTTTTTTTGCCTTATTATCAGATATTTTTAACTTACCACTTCCACCTGTAATTTCTCCATCTATTCTATATAGTCCAAATCCTTGTTTTTCTCCACGAGATACCACGTAAAGTGATCCTGATTTTAAAGGACCTTCAGAAATAAGTTTTCCTCCACCTTGCTCATTAAGGTTCACATAAGTTTCTTCTAAAGAATCTCTATCTATATATGAGAAATGAGTATCAAAGAACTCCATTCCTGCCATTTTTTTAAGTTGTTCTTTTATCCTTCTTCTATATGCTAAAGCTTTTTCTAATACTTCTTGTACCTCATCTTTTGTAAATTCCCCATGTGGATAAAGTAATTTTATAAATCCAGATACAGTTTTTCTAACTCCAATTG
>CAMTIW010000066.1 GCA_947072665.1 uncultured Fusobacteriaceae bacterium
CTGATATGAAAATTATACCATTTTCATCTATAAAATTCAATGAAAAGATAAAAAAATAAGCGATTCATCTCACCACCTATAGAGGTGGGAGAATTCTCACCCTAACATTGTTAAAGATGTTTTTCCACTTCCTCGATGACCTAAAAAAGCTACATTTCTAATTTGATTTGTTTCATAATTTATCATTTTAGTATCCTCCCTTTTTATTTTCTCAGTTGATACTATTATATATAGCCAAATTATCTCTATATGTCAATACTTAATAAAAAAAAGCTAGAGAATTTATCTCTAGCTCTTTTTTATTAATTTACTGAATCTACTAATTTTTTTCCAGCTTTAAATTTAACTGATTTTTTTGCTTCAATTTTAATTTCTTCTCCAGTTTTTGGATTTCTTCCAACTCTTTCTGCTCTATCTACAACTTCCCATTTTCCGAAACCTATGAAGTTTATTTCTCCTTCAGTTTTTAGAGTAGTTTCTAATTCTCCGAATATAGCATCTAACTTTCTTTCAGCTTCTGCTTTTGAAGTAAAAATCCCCTTATCTGATAATACTTTTGCGAAATCTTTTTTTGTCATTTGTAAATCCTCCTAAAATTAAAATTTATGTACGCTTAAAAGTTATATCATATAAGCTCAATAATATCAAATGATTTTTAACATTTTTTGTTTTTTTTATTATTATCATTGCTTTTTACTACAATTTCATAGTATAATTTACAATATTTAACATATATTTAAAAAAACGTGGTGTTCAGATGAAAAAATTTTTTATATTTATTATTACAATCTTTTTTATTTCCTGCTCTAATAATCCAAACATTGAAATTGACTCTACAAGTTATAGAGCAAAAGGAAAAAACTCTCGTATAAAATTTATTATACTTCATTACACTGCAATCAATGATGCTAAATCTTTAAAAGTGCTTACACAAAATAATGTTAGTGCACATTATTTAGTTACTTTAAATTCTAAAGACCCTATTTTCTCTTTGGTAGCTGAAAGTGAGAGAGCATGGCATGCTGGAGTTAGTAGTTTTAGTGGACATAATAATTTAAATGATTCCTCCATAGGGATCGAAATAGTTAACTTAGGTTATGATACCTCAATAAAATATGGTGTTACCTATGGAGACCCTAGTAATTTTAGACCGAGAGAACATTATTATCCATATACCGTGGGGCAGATTGAGAAAATAGCTTTTCTTCTTACTACTTTAAAAGAAAAATATGATATTTCAGATAAGTATATTTTAGGGCATTCTGATATAGCTCCTGATAGAAAACAAGATCCGGGACCTTATTTCCCTTGGAAACTTCTTTATACTAAATATAATCTTGGTGCTTGGTATGACTTATCAGACAAAGAATTTTTCTTTAATAGTGAACTTTTTTATTCTGAAACAATTTCTTCTATAAAAAAAGAATTTGAAAAATATGGATACAAAGTTAATGATACTGAAGAATGGGATTACAGCTCTCAAAAACTCATTTATGCTTTTCAAGCCCATTTCAGACCTGAAAAAATAGATGGAATTATGGATTTAGAAACTTATGCTATTTTAAAAGCACTCAATAAAAAATATTCTAAAAAATAGGTGATGAATTTTGAATAAAAAACTACTTAATAAAAATTTAGATACAATTAATATTGCTGTTAGAGTTTTTTTATTTCCATTATTAGTTTTTGCATTGTTAATGAAATTATATGATAAATTCTTCAAGGCAAAAATTATTCCTAATAATAAAAGACTTCTTAACGATGATATGTGAAAAAATGCCTCTAAAATAGATATAATTATTTTAGAGGCATTTTTTATTTTACAACTGTATTTACTTTTTTTATAGCTTCAAAAAATTCTTTTTTTGTTATCCCATATCTATTAAGTTTAGAAAGTAACTGTTTTCCATTTGAATAACCCAAAGATAATTCCTTACCTAATTTCTCTCTTCTATTGGCAGAATCATTCTGTCCAATCAATCCAGCATCCATTAAATGCCCTATTTCGAACTCTTCAACCACGTTATCTAATGTTTCCACTTTAGCAGCACTTAAAGCTCTTATAATGGCTTCAGGAGACGCATTTTCAACTCCAATATTATCAAGTTTAGTTCCTTCCTCTTCTGTTATATATGCATTTTTGGAATTTGGATATCTTTTATTTATTGCTCTTCTAATTTGTTCTCCTGCATAATCAGGATCAGTGAATACAATCAGACCTTTATTTTTATAAGCAGCTTCCAATTTATCTAAATTACTCCCTTTTCTTACTGAAAATCCATGTACAGCTATTAGCTCTGCATCCACTGCATTCTTTATGGCAGAAATATCATCTCTCCCTTCTACTACTATTACCTCTTTTATTATTATTTTTTTCATTTTAAATTTTCCTCCAATAAAATTACAGAACATAATTTTTAGTATGGTATTTCTCTAAAATTATGTTCTGCTCTTTCTATCTCTTACATTGTATTTTTATAAAAATATCTTAAAAAATTTCTTAAATCTTTAGAAACATATTCCCAAGTATGAACTTCATTTTTATAAATATAAGCTTTAAACTCATAGCCATATTTTTTTAATCTTCCCACAACATCTAACCATTGTTGCAACATTAAATATGGTTCTTTATCTTCTGAGCCCACACTGGCATAGAATTTTTTATTTTTTATTTTTAATAGGTCTATTCTTTTCAAAATACTGTAAGGATCTTCTTTTAATATGCTTCTACCTTGACATCCAAAAACTCTCATAAAATGTTGTTGATCAAATTTTTTAAAAATAAATTTAGGAACATAAAGATACTTAAAAATACGGAATACTCTCCTGTTCATTATCATTCGTACAAGACTTATTGCTCCTGAGATACTTCCAATAACTTCAAATTTATCTAAATTTTTCAATCCAATTTTATAAGCGCCATATCCCCCCATGGAAAAACCTACTATTCCAAATTTTGCATTTTTATATTTTTTTTGCATTTTTAAAATTAACTCTTTAGAAAAATATTCTTCATATCTAAAATCTTTTAAATGGTAAAAATTTGTATACCAACTCTCTCCACTAAACCCAGAATTAGGTATAATAAATACCATTTTTTCAATTTCTTTATTCTTTAATAAATACAAATAATTCTCTAATAACTTTCCTCTTTCACACCAATCTTCTTTTTTATCCCTAATTCCATGAAGTAAAATTAAACATCTTGTAGCTTCACTAGGAACTAATCCTCTAGGATATATTACATCATATTCCATTTCCTCTTTCGTATATTCACTCTTTATCACTCTAGTTTTTATAATGATATTTTCTTCTATTTCATGTTTGGTTGGTATGTAATCCAAAGCATTTAAAGTTCCTAAGACATGAGTCACTTCTTGAAATTTTATAATTCTTTTAAATTTTAAATTCAATCTTGAACTATCTGGATATATTATATAGACAATAAAAGAAATAACTAAAAACAACAATAGAACTATTATCATAATCCAACCTCCAGACATTAAAGTTCTGCGTTCTTAGGTGTTCTTGGGAATGGAATTACGTCACGTATATTTGTCATTCCTGTTAAATACATCATCATTCTTTCAAAACCTAATCCATAACCTGAATGAGGAAAACTTCCGTATTTTCTAAGATCTAGATAGAAGCCATAATCTTCTTTATTTAAATTCATATCTTCCATTCTTTTTTCTAAAAGTTCTAAATTATCTTCTCTTTGTGACCCACCAATAAGCTCTCCAATTCCTGGAACAAGAAGATCCATTGCCTTTACTGTTTTTCCATCTTTATTCATTTTCATATAAAAAGCTTTTATATCTTTAGGATAATTAATTAAAAATACAGGTTTTCCAAAATGTTCTTCAGCTAAATATCTTTCATGTTCACTCTGCAAATCTATTCCCCATTCAACTTTATAATCAAATTTCTTTCCTGATTTTAGCAGTAATTCCACTGCATCAGTATATGATAATCTTGCAAAATCACTATTTAAAATATTATTTAATTTATTAAACAATCCTTTTTCTACAAATTTATCAAAAAATTCCATTTCTTCTGGACATTTATCCATTACATACTTAACAACAAACTTTACCATTTGTTCAGCTAACTCCATATTTGCTTCTAAGTCTCCAAAAGCTATTTCAGGTTCTATCATCCAAAATTCAGACGCATGTCTCGTTGTATTAGAATATTCTGCTCTAAATGTAGGACCAAACGTATATACATTTTTAAATGCAGCACAAAAAGTTTCTACATTTAATTGTCCACTAACAGTTAAATTAGTTTCTTTCCCAAAAAAATCTTTACTTGTATCTATATCTCCCTCAGTTGTTCTTGGAATTTTATTTAAATCAAGAGTAGTTACTCTAAACATCTCTCCAGCCCCTTCAGCATCTGATCCTGTTATAATAGGGGTATGTACATATACAAATTCATTTTCTTGAAAAAATTTATGTATTGCATATGCTAAAACTGATCTAACTCTAAATACTGCAGAAAATGTATTGGTCCTAGGTCTTAAATGAGTAATTGTTCTCAAATATTCAAAAGAATGTCTTTTATTTTGTAACGGATAATCTAAATGAGCTTTCTGATAAATTTCAATATTTTTAGCAATAATTTCAAATTTTTGTCCTGCACCTGTAGATTCTACAACCTGTCCAACTACTCTAATTGATGAAGATATTGATAAATGAGCTATTTCTTGAAAGTTTTCCATAGTTTCATTAAAGACAACTTGTACTCCGTTAAAAAATGAACCATCATTAAGTTCAATAAATCCAAACTTCTTTTGATCTCTTAATTTTTTTACCCAACCTGAAATTTCTACCTCTTTTCCTATAAAATTTTCCCAGTTTCTAAATAACTCTTTAACTGTAGTTTTTTCCATATCTTTACTCCTTTTACTAAATATTTATTTAAAATGTTTTAATAATTATCTACTAATTAATCTTATCTTTTTCAACTTCTATAATTTCTTCTTCTATTTCATCAACTATTTTAACTCTATCCAAATGTCCTCTTACTTGTAATTTAAATTGTTCTAAATACAGTTTTCTATATTTTTCACGTTGTACTTTTTCATCTTCATTTAATTCTCTTTTTTTTGCTTCTTGAGAATAAAAGTTAACTTTAGCAATTATCTCTTCCATTTTCATCATTTTCACTCACCTTTCCTTAATAAACTTTGTTAATTATACTCTTTATTATTGAATTTGTCAAAAGCATTTATCAAGATAACTTACTAAAATGTAACAAAAAAAATGACTACTTATTCAAATAGTCATTTTTCAGATTTTATTTTTTATAAAAAATTAATCCTGATAAGGTTATTATAATTCCAATTAACATATATATCGGACCACTCATAATTGCAGAACTTAGTATGTATAATCCACCTATGATTGCTAATATAGGTAATACTGGAAAAAAAGGAACTCTATAAGGTCTCTCTATTTCTGGATAATTTCTTCTAAGTAAAAATACTCCATAAAAAACTAATAAATAAAAGAAAAAGAATAATGATGTAGGTATATTAGATAAAGTATCCGGATCTTTCATTATTAACATAATAACCAAATAGCTAATAGAAACCACATACATTAACCATGATGACCTCACTGGTTGTTCATTTTTTTTATCTAAAACTGAAAAATATTTACTTTTAGGGAAATTTCCAGTTAAAGCTAATGAGTATGGTATTCGTGTTGAAACCATTATATTTCCATTGAGAGCTCCAAAGGCTGAGATTGTTATTCCTAGTAATATGAATTGAGCTGCTCCATTCCCAAATAATTTTATTGCTACTGAGCTAAGTCCACCTTGTATGATAAGATCTGTTGCTGGGTATACTCTCAATATTGCAATATTTAATGTAGCGTAACAAAAAGCAATAAACCCTATTCCTATAATTATAGCTTTTGGTAGATTTTTTTCAACATTCTTTATATCTCCAGCAATTGTTCCAATTAATATCCAACCATCAAATGTAAACATAATTGGTACCAATGCAAGCCCTATTAAAGAAATCGCATTACCTGATGTTTTCGCTAAAACTTCTTGTGACATAATCATTGGGGTAGGATTATTTTTAGATGCCATTCCAAATATTATTATAGCTACTAAAGGTAAAATTTTTATAATAGTAGTTACAGTTTGAATATAACCTCCACATTTTTTTGTATAAATATTCACTATATATATAAAAGTTGTAGCTCCCATAGCAACCAAGTATTGTAAGGTTTCTAACCAATATTTTGATTTATTTAACTCTTCTTCTGTTGCACCGGTAGGTACTATTTTCAAATATTCAAAAGCAAACAATACAAAATAATAGGCTAAAACTGCAACTAATCCTGGCGTATATATAAAGGCTTGAGCCCAGCCTACTAAATATCCCATTTTATGACCATAAAGTTTTCTAATCCAAGCAATCATACCTCCAGATTCTGGTATTGCTGCTCCAACTTCAGCTGCTGTAAGTCCTGATACAATAGCTATTATCCCTCCTAATATCCATGCTATTATTGCTAATTTAGGGTTTCCACCTGCTGCCTCTAATACTGGCTTTGCTTTAAAAAAAATACCTATTCCTATAACAATTCCTACAACTGTAGAAAGGGCTACTGGAAAACCATATCTTCCTTCTTTTTTCGTTTCTAACATTAAAAATCCTCCCTAATTATGCTAATATTTTTTAGTATATTCTTGATATTATACATTTTTTTCGTTATAAATCAAGTTATTTTATTATATCTATATTTTAAAATATAATGTTATTTTCAAAAAAAAAAATAACAGTACATCAATATAGTTGATATTGTACTGTTATTAACTTCTAGTAACTAATATAGTTCTTTAATTTTTATTTATATTAAATACTATTCCTAAAGATATAAATATTGTTATCAGTGAACTTCCACCAAAACTCATTATTGGCATTGGAATTCCAAATACAGGAAGTAAACCTATTGCCACAGATATGTTTATTAAAAATTGAATAAATATATAACCAGATATCCCTATTAAAAGATATTTTCCAAAGAAATTATCACAATCTGAAGCTCCATTCTTAATCAAATTAAACATTGACCAAAATAATAAAATAATTAAAAGAACTCCTATAAAGCCAAATTCTTCTCCAAAAGAAGCAAATATAAAATCTGTATGAATTTCCGGAAGATAACTATATTTTTGTATTCCATTTCCATAGCCAACTCCAAAAAATTTTCCACTTCCTATTCCTATAAGAGATTGCCCAACTTGATAACCTTTATCATTATCGTATTGATTATTTATTAAACCATTTAAAAAACTTTTAATTCTCATTATTTTATAACCAGAATTCCCAAGCTCTTCTATTCCCTTTAAATACACATAACCCATAAGTGAAGAAAGTCCAGTTAAAATTATCGTTGATATTACAAATATCCATTTTCCTGCTACTTTTGACATAAAAATCATAAAAAGAAAAATTGTTCCATAATGAATCAAAGTTCCTAAATCATTCTGTAACATTATTAAACCAGCAAATATTATTGGAATTATAATATTATTAAAAATTAATTTGCTATTTTTTTCTCCATCTTTTTCTGAAATGGTAAGTCTATGAGAAATCAAAATAATAAAAAAAATTTTAAAAATTTCTGCTGGCTGAACACTTATAGAACCAACTCTAATCCAACCTATAGCTCCATTTATTCTAGGAACAATTTTTGGAAAAAAATTTGCCATTATAGGCATTCCTCCTAAAATAATTAAAGAAGTAGAGAATAAAAATAAATTTATTCTATTTTTTCCATATATCTTATAATCTACTTTTGAAAAAAACCAAAATAATATGGCTGAAATAGCAAAATAACAAATATGTGAATTTAAATATTTATTTTTCATTCCAACATTATAAACACTTGCACTATATATATTCATTATACTTATAATTGACAATATCAAAACAATACCTAATATATTTCTCTTCCTTCTTTCTTTTCTACTCTTTTTATTCTCTTTTTCTTTTTCTTTTTGAATATCATTTCTTTCTAAATAAATATTTTTTTTCTCCATTTTTCTCCATTTCTATCCTTTTTTATTTTTTATAATATAAATATTTTTATCTTTTTTTTCTAGTTTCCCTTCACTTATATATTGTGAAAACACTCTTGATAAAGATGGTCTTTCAACTAAAAAAATAGATGCTAATTCCGTTAAAGATATCTCCAATTTAAAAATATTTCCATTCTTTTTTAATTCTATATAACTATCTAATTTTTCGCTAATAGTTTTTTTATTTACTGTATTGGAAAGTTTTGTAGATATATATTCCATTCTTCTACTGGATATTTTTAAAAATTCTTTCATTAATTTTTCCTTTGAGTATATAATTCTAAAAAAATTATCTTTTTCAATATATAACACTTCTGTGTCAATACTTGCAAATACATCTACTGGAACATAATTTTTTTCTGAAAAAATAAAAGCAGGGGCAATTATCCCTCCTCTTTTTATTTTATCCACTGGCATAATTTTCCCATCTTCTCTAGTCATCTCAGTAGTCAACTCTCCACTCACGCAAAATATAGCACCTTTTAATCTATCACCTGCAAATAAAAAATATTCTCCTTCCTTTATTTTTTTTATATAAATATCTTCTTTAAAAAATAATTTTTCGATTTCATTTTCTGTTAAACTTTCAAATAGATTACATATTCTTATTTTTTCTATAACATTCATTAAATCACCTCAATAGTAAATTTTTATTTAAAAAAAATGTTTTTATTTTACTCTTATTGACTTTTTATAAATCAACTTGTATACTTATGAATATGCGCAATATTTTTATTAAGGAGGATCACATGGCTAAAAAATACAAAATATTATCAATTAGTGACTATCCTATTTTAAGAGATTTTTCTCCTGAAAAAATAAAAAAAGAATTCTCAGATATAGATTTTATACTAAGTGCTGGAGATTTAAGCAATGACTATTTAGATTATATCTTTTCTATTTTAGATAAGCAACTTATTTATGTCAATGGAAACCATATTTATAATCCTGATCACAATATTTCTTTTTGCAAAAATATAGATCAAAAATCTATAAATTATAAAAATCTAAAAATTTTTGGTATGGATGGCTCTCCCATATATTCATTTAAAGAGCACCAATATACTGAAATTCAATCTTTTTTTATCATATTAAAAAATTTATTTTCTTTTTTAATAAAAAAACCAGATATCATATTAAGTCATACTCCTCCCTTTGGAATTCATAATTTAGATGACCCAATTCATACTGGTTTCAAATGTTATCATTTTTTGCTTAAATATTTTCCACCTAAACTTTGGATTCATGGACATACACATCTTAGTCATCATCATGAAATTCAAGAATCATATTCCAATGGTGTTAGAATTATTAATTCTTATGGCTATAAAATAGTCGAGATTGAGGTATAATAATGGATAAATACAATGAATCAAAAATTAATTATTCAAAACTAACTGGTGGATTATTTAATTATTTCTCACTTTCAAAAAACAAACTTAAAAGTTTTTTTGATACTCAAAAAGAAAAAAATGCTTTTTCAAAGTTTAATCTAGGTCTACAAGAAATAGACATAACTAAAATCATAGGAAGCGTCCAAAAAAACAATGATTTTAATAGTGATTATATTCCTATTAATAATTCTGTTGAAACTAGATGGTGCAGTATTTACATGGCATATTTAGAAGATAAAAACCTTCCTCCTATTGAACTCTATAAAATAAAAGATGAATATTTTGTATATGATGGAAATCACAGGGTTTCAGTTACAAAATATTTAAATTTTAAAACAATCGAAGCTATTGTAACTGAGTTCTTACCAAATACTTCTGAAAAAACAGATATAATTTATAATGAACAATTTTTTTTCCAAAAAAAAACTAATCTCTCCAATATAAATTTCTCTGATATTGGAGAATTTGAAACATTAATACCAGAAATTGAAGATTTTAAATTCTTAATTAAATCACAAGAAATCGATTTCTTTGAAATTTCTAAACTTTGGAAAAAAATGTTATTTAACCCTATCATTAAAATTTTTTCTGTTTCAGGTTTATTTAAAAATCTTGAAAATGGTAATATCTACTTAAAAGTTACAAACAAATTAAAAACTAATCCTCATTCAGGATATGTTGAGACGATTCTTACAATTTTAGATTATCCAAATATTTTTTTTAGTGATAATATATCTAGGCAGTTTAAAAAATTAGAACTTTTAGATAGCTACTTAAATCATAATATTTTTTTTACTGATAAAATCCTTTTACTTAATGATTTAGCAGGAATAGATTTTAAAACACCATTAAAACTTATAAAAGAAATAGATAATATCCCCTTATTAGTTTTTGAAAAAAATAAAATAGAGAATTTTTCTATTAATCTTCGTACCTGGTATTATAACATTTTTATATTTAGATATTCTATTATAGAGCAGAAACTTTTAAGTCTTCCAGATAAATATAAAAATTCTTGGTTAAAAATAGATAATCCTGAAAAATTAAATATTGAACTTATAGAATATACTAAAATTTTTTCTCAAGATAGTCCAGTATCATTATCCATAAGAGAAGTTGTTTTGACTTATATAATAGATATCTATATCCC
>CAMTIW010000067.1 GCA_947072665.1 uncultured Fusobacteriaceae bacterium
CACTAAAAAAAAAATTATATAGCTTTTCAACTGAATATGTAGAAAAAATAAAATTAAATGATGAATATTTTCGTGAGTCTAATAATTATAATTTTCTTATAGAAAAATTTGACTTTCCAGAAGAAATTATCAAAGATCTAAAAATAAAACAAAAATCCCTTTTGGAAATTTTTAAAAGTATTTATTTTTTTAACCATAATTTTGAACAAGAAGAAGAAACTTTTGTCAAACTTTATCATAATAATAAATATTTACAATTTTTCCACCTTATCTCACCTGAAAAAACTTTTAAAAAATCTAGCTTTTTTTCTAATACTGGGATTACTTTTCGCTTTTTTTTAAACGGAGATGTTTATTATAAAGATAAGTTTATATGTTGTGAAAATTCTTCTTTAATAACAGGAAAAAATATTATACTTGGAGATTTCTGCGTTTTATCACAAGAATTTGAAGAAATAATCTTTGAAATAAAAGACTCATTTTTTTTAGAATTTAATTTAGAAATTCCCAAAATAAAAATACTTGAAAAAAAATTTTATTTTAATCGAGAAAATCTATCCTTTTTAAACAATTTACAAAATTCAAATTTACTAGATTTAAGTCTATTTAAATTGGCTACTGATTTAGTCTATTGGATACTCTCTCCTGATGAAAAATATGTTAATTTTAATTATGATATCTCAGAAAAAAAAGAAATGATTCTTAATTTAATTAATGAAAATATTTTAAATACTGAAGATAAAATATTAAATATTCTATTAAAAAATTTAGATGTATCACAAACTAAACTTTATTATCTTTTTGAAAAATATTTTAATGAAACTCCTGCAAAAATTATCAATAGAGAGCGGATAAAAAAATCTTTAAGATATCTTCTTATCTCTTCTTCACAAATAGAAAACATTGTAGATAAAGTTGGATTTACATCCAAAACAACTTATGTTAATAATTTTAAAAATATTTATCATATTTCTCCTAGTAATTTAAGAAAAAATATTAATTCAAAACTTTTAAAATAATGCTATAATTTCCTTAACAAAAATAAAAGAAAATTGGTTAGCTAATATATTAAAAATAAACAACTACTCATTATTTTATTACTGAGTAGTTATTTATTTTATTGGTTAAAAAAATACTTTAATGGTATACTATATAGTAAATGAAATATGAAATAGGAGATGATTAATTATGAGAAGGAAAAACATTGATCTTGTTGTAAAAACAGCGAGTGAACTTATGAATTTTTTAATAGAAAATTTAGATGGACAAAGTAGAAATAATATTAAAGCTCTTTTGTCTCACGAACAAATATGGGTAAACGGTGAAATGATAAAGCAATTTAATTCCCCACTTAAAATTGGTGACAAAGTTACTGTTAATTTTGGTGCTTCCCGTGAAGTAAAAGTTAGTAAAACATCTAAAGGTATAAAAATTTTATTTGAAGATGAATTTATTGTAGCTGTGGAAAAAGATGCAGGAATGCTTTCCATGGCAACAGATAAAGAAAGAGAAAAAACAGCTTATTCAATGCTTAAAGAATATTTAAAAGGAAGAGATTCTATGAATAAAGTTTTTATAGTTCATAGATTAGATAGAGAAACATCTGGAGTTATGATTTTTGCAAAGTCAGAAGAGGTTCAACAAATCCTACAAACTAACTGGAATGAATATGTTGTGGAAAGAAAATATATAGCACTTGTTCAAGGTAGTGTTACAGAGAATAAAGGAGTTATCAAATC
Organism: uncultured Fusobacteriaceae bacterium; assembly: GCA_947072665.1. Taxonomy (GTDB): domain Bacteria; phylum Fusobacteriota; class Fusobacteriia; order Fusobacteriales; family Fusobacteriaceae; genus JAGNZR01. The sequence goes on from CAMTIW010000067.1 coordinate 1,740, forward strand.
TTACTTAAAAGAAAATGCAGCTTTTGTTACTTACTCTTCTGAAACAGATAAAGATGGTGGAAAATTAGCTATTACTAACTATTTAGTTTTAAAAAGAGCTAAAGGTCTAACTATGATGGAATTTGATATTGAAACTGGAAGAAAAAACCAAATTAGAGTTCATATGAAAGATTTAGGTCATCCTATCGTTGGAGATAAAAAATATGGCTCTACTAAAAACCCTTTAAACCGTCTTGGACTGCATGCCAATACGATTAAATTTAAACATCCTATGACAGGAAAAATGATGAACTTTCTTTCTCCTGTTCCTGCTATTTTTATTGATAAAATATAAAATAAAAAAGAGGTTAATATTAATGTTAATCTCTTTTTTATTTTATAACTCTATAAATTTTTAAATCATCTTTACTATACTTTAAAATTCCTATATTTAAAACACTCTGAATTCCTTCAAGCTCCAATATAGTTGGAATCAAAAATTTTTTATCTTGATTTAAACTTATAAAATACTGTCCTTTATTTATTTCTTTAATTTTTCTATTAACCGAAAAATTATCGTCATTACTATTTCTGATAAACTCTTCAATCTCCATAATTTTATCTTCATTTAAAATCTCTATTTTTATTCCATGTATTTTTAAAAGATCAATCAATTCTTTTTGAGATTTGTCAACTATATAACCTATAGGTCTTTTTCTGATAAAAGCTCCAATTCTACTATTATCAAATTTTAGTAGTACTGAATATTCTTTTACAGTAGCACTACTAAGTTCTATAAATTTATAATTATCTGTTTTTATTTCTTCCCTTGGAATTATAACAATATCTTCATGTGGCACTATTTTTAAATTTTTTATATTTTCTGATTCAAATATTGCCGTATTCAATATACTTTTTACTGTTTCAACAATACTCTCAACACGTCTATTATAATTTGCTGTTCCTATTCCACGACCTCTTGCCTCTACTAATAATGAAATTGATGGTTGAAGCCCATAAGCATTTCTAGCTAATCCACAAGTCCCTGTTGGAAGAGATAATATATATTGTGAATTTTTCATCTCAATATCACTATAAAAATAATTTGATGTAATACCTCTTTTTGAAATATCTTCCTTGGCTTTTCTTTGAAATTTCATTGCCATGACTCCTATATTTTCTGGGATATTCCTATTAGATCCTGAAAACATTAATATATCATAATATGGAATTATTTCTCCCTTAGGTATTTTTTTAAACTCTTTAAGACTTGCAGGATAGCTATGAATATCTATTATAATTTTAGGCTTATATATATTGATCTTTCTTTTCAAAGCTTTACTTTCTTCAAGAATTAATTTAATATGATCATTATTCATATCAATTTCATTATATGAATATCTTTTCTCTTTTTCTGCACCATCCATATTTAACCTAGGCACTATTATTACATTTAATTTCTTCAAATAATATTCAGAATTTTTAGAAATATGAGCTATTATACTCATTGCTGCTTCACTACTAGAAGGCTCATCTCCGTGTTGCATAGCATGTATCCAAATTGTTATTTTTTCCTCATTACTAAATCTATCATCTTTTAGAATAACATAAGGAATTTTTTTTCCACTTGATGTCAAACCTAATGTTTCTAAAGTTAAATCTTTTGAATCATTTGTCAATTCCTCAAGATAATTTTGTAACTCTTCATTAGTTGTATAAGATAACTCTTTCTTTAAAAAAGCTGGTGTTTGAGTAGTTAATTTTAGATCTGGAAAAAAAATTTTTATATTTTCTGGTAAATCATTTGCTAAAATAAAGTTAAATATCCCTAAAATTAACAAAAATATTTTTTTCATTTTTATCACACTCCATATATTAAAGCTCTACAATTAATTTTATTATTTTCTTTTTTTTATAAATAGAATAACCTAAAAACTTTTTATTTTATAAATATTAAGTTAACAAAAATACTTTATTTTTATTAAGTTATAAAACAGTTATATATACAATTGATTTATCCTTATATAACTATTTTTTTTTATTTATTACTAGAATTTTATTGTTTTCTGATATATAATCAATTTAAGTTAAATAAATATATTATAAAAATGGGGGAATGATTAATATGAAAATATTTAAAACAACTGCGTTATTACTCACTGTTATGAGTTCTATTGCAATGGCTGATGCAGCTTCTATTGCTAGTTCAGAATCTGCTCTTATCTATAAAGTTAATAAATTTACGGATCTTAAAGCCGCACCAAGTTTTTCTTTAGCTGCTCCTGCTGGTTTAGTTCCTGGATATGGTGTTGTTTTTGCAGGTGTTTCTGGAAGAACAAATAGTAATGATACTGATGGTGCTATGGCAGTAGGAATGGGATTTGGTGATCCTAATAACTTTTTAGGAGGTGCTGCTACTCTTGCTCTTGGAAGTATTGATCCTAGAGATGGTGGTGCTTTTAATAGAGGTACTTTAAATTTAACAACTGGTAAAAATTTTATAGACTATAATTTAGGTGTAGCTGTTGGAGTTTCAAATATTGATTTATGGCATAATGATTCAAAAGATGATTTTGATCCAAGTTTTTATTCTGCTGTAACAAAACTTTTCCCTGAACTTCATTTTCCAGTTATTTTAAATGCAGGTTTTGGAAATAATATTTATTCTGATTCAAAAAAAGCAAATGCTAAAGATAAATGGGGAGCTTTTGGTTCTGCTGCAGTTTATCTTATCCCACAAGTAAGTTTAATAGCTGATTATACAGGTGGTATCACTACTTTAGGTATGGGACTTTCTCCTTTCCCTAAACTTCCTGTTTCATTCACTATAGGTGCTTCTGACGTATTTAAATATTCTAATGAAAACAAAGTTTCATTTATTGCAGGTATTTCTGCAGCTTATACATTCTAGGAGGAATTTATGAAAAAATTATTATTAATACTTACACTAATATCATCTTTTGCTCTTTTAGCTGAAGATCAAAATGAAATAGGAAAATCTACTAACTCTAATGAAACTAATAATGTTTCAGTTTCTAATAACAATGATTCTAAAGGTATGATTTCTGCCTTTATGGGTACTACTGACGTTGGAGGAGGGGAAGTTGGTGGAAATTCTGGTACTACTGCAATTTCATCCATAATAGCTCCAATAACAAATAACAACACAACTATCTCTACACCTTATTCTTACAAAAAATAATAAAAAAGGTTAGCTTTGAAAATAATAATTTTCTTAGTTAACCTTTTTCCTTTAAAAAACTTTACTTACAGTCTTAAATAACTCTTTATTATCTTCATCTAAAACTGTTATTTTTATTTTATTTCCTTTTAAATTTTCAATAAAAAAGGAACTTTCCACTTTCTTCTTTCCTATCCTTGCTGTTCTTCCTAAATTAAGATGCTCTTTCTTTAAAATTTTATTATTTGGAGTCAATATTTCTATATTAAAAGATAGTTTAACTGAACTATTTCCTCTTGATTCTGTATTTAGTACCACTATTAATCTAGATGATTTTAAATCATAATCAAATTTAGCATCTTTTATAATTACTTTTTTATTTATATCTCCATAGTATCCATAAATACTTATTCCTATTTCTGTTACTATTCCTATCTCTGTATTTATTCCTTTTTTTATCTCAGAATTTTTTTTAAATTTAGATGGTAATTCTTTAAATATAATATAACTTTTATATTCTCCAGCTTCTAGGTTAACAGGTGGTTTCACTCTAAATCTTGCAATCTGTCTTCCTCCTGGCTTTATAGAAATTATTTTAGGATGTAATTTTATTGAATCATTTAAATTATAGTTTTCATAATTATCAGGTATTTCTAAAGAACTTTCTAACCTCATAGGTTCAGAAGTATTATTAATTAATATTATTTCATCTGTATTTATTTTATTTAAATTTATATTAAATGTTGTAGGAGCAACACTAAAATTAAAAGAGAATGTCATTGTACTAACTAATAAATAAATTCCTATTATTAAATTATATTTAATTATACTTTTCATTGTATTCCTCCAGTTCGGATAATAATTTATCATATTTTTCATATATTAATTCTTCTTCAACTTTATTAATTTTTTTTATTATTGAATCTTTTATATTTTTTTTGTTCTTCATCTCTTGTTTTCCTTGTTCTATTCCATTGTAATAAACAATTCTACTTAATTCCATACCAGATTTATCAAAAATTATACTTTCACCATTTCTCATCCCATTCTTATAATTTATAATAGTTTTTAAATCCCCAGTCATATAATAAAATTTCCAAATTCCCACTCTCAAATTTTGATTGTACTCTCCATCTACTAAATTTATATTCTTATCACTAAAAATTTTTATTTTTCCATAAAGTTTTCCATATTTAAAATTTGATATCATCTCTAATACTCCATTTTCATAAAAAAATACCCCCTCTCCATGTAATAATCCATGATTATAGTCCAACCTGATTAATGTATTACCTCTCAAAGAATATTTCAAAACTTTTCCTTCTAATATTCCATTTTTTAGTTCTTCATGATTTTCCATTTTATTATTCTTATAAAAAGTTACCCATCTTCCATCGGGTTTATTATAATTATATTTTAATATTGCTTTAGTTTCTCCATCAATATATTTTATAATCCAGTTTCCATGTTTTATTCCATTGATATATTTTCCCTGATATAATAAATTTTCATTATTAAAATTAAGTATCCCTTGAAAAAAACCATCTTTTATACCATTTTTATAAGTTTCTTTTATATTAGGTCCTATAAATTCACCTGTAAATGGAGTTTCTTCATCTTCTAAATAAACTATTTTTTCTTTTATTTTTTTATTTTCAATCTTTGAAATTTTACTATTTGAATACAAAATAATATTTAAGTTTAATAAAAAAAATAAAAATATTTTTTTTTGCCATCCTTTCAATCAAAATCCTCCTTCATTAAAAATTATCTATTATTTCATCAATATCTAAACTATCTTCTTTTTCAATTGAAGTTTCTTCTTCTATAGCTTGAGGTTTTATTATAGATATATTGGTATCCAAGCCTTCGAAATATTCTCCTTCATTCTCTTTTTCTAGTTTTACATTTATTTCTAATTCTTGTTTTGAAAAAGATAATTCTTGATTTCCTAAATAGATAAATTTAATTTTATACTTTCCAGGTAATACATCTTCAAAAAAATAAAATCCATCTAGCTCTATATCTATTTCTTTATAAACGTTACCATTTTTTTCTAAAACAATTGTAAATAAACTCAAAATTTTCATAAATTCTTCTTGTGATATATCTTTATTTGGAATTATATTTCCACTTATTACAGAAATTGGTTGAATTGGGATATCATAATGAGTTCCAATTGCTGATTTTGTTTCAATTTTTATATTTTCATTTTTTTCTTTTAACATTATATCCATAGTTTTTCTATCAATTTTTATATTATATTTTTCTGTTGGTAAAAGTCCTGGTACTGTATAGTCTCCATTTATATCTGTTACAACATTTTTTCCTTCTATTAATAATTTTACACCTGATAAACTTTCTTCTCCCTTATCATATATAGAATTATTATTTGAGTCTATAAATATTTTTCCATATATCCATGAATCTGTAACTTCTCTACTATCTATTTTCCTTCTTAAATTTGATAAATCAATAGTTTTTTCAAGTGAGACTCCCAATTGAGATTCATTACTTGAATTTCTTGTAAATGGAAGTTCTAAGTACAAAAAATCATCTACATACAAGTTAAATTCCAAACTCAATAAAAATTTATCTCTATTACTATATCTTGCCTCTATCCCATAACTATACTCTAAACTAGTAGCTTTAAAACCATATCTTCTTTTAGAAAACTTTAAAGAGTACTCAGTTTCAGTTTTTCTATCCTCTTTTCTTATATATGCTTGTAATATTAAATTTAAATTTCTATTAAAGTTATTATAACTTATTAATGGATTTAAATAAAGTTCACTTTTAGAGAATTTATCTTTTTTTATTTCACCATTTAAAATTAATGAAGTACTTCTTAAACTTCTATTTTCATAATTAATATAATATCCTCTTTTTTTTATATTCATTTCATCAAATCTTATTTCTTCAACACAACCCATTTCAATCTTATTTTCAATAAAATCTTTTAATATTCCAATTGTTATTTTTTTATCTACTTTTTTTTCATATCCTAAATATTTTGAGTAATCATTAATATTTAATTTTAAATTCCACTTCTTTAACTTTTGTTCTAACTTAATTTCATAACTATTCTCTTTTTCACGATATTCAAAATAATTTTGAATATTTATCATTGTTGGAAATTCTTCTAAATTAGTTTTATATAATAATTCATTTTTTAATATTTTATATGGCCTTCCTATTTTTGAATCGATATCTAAAAACTCTAATCCCGTTGTTAAATTATCTTTTAGCCCGTATCTTATTTGTCCAATTTTTTGAATTTTTTTATTTTTTTTTAATGTATAGTCATCTTCAGTAAAATAGTTTATTTTCTCTTCTACTTGACCAATTTGTACCAAATATCCAGCTTCACCTTTTTTTAAAAAATTAGAATCATTTATTGTATATACTTTTCTATTTTCTATTTTTCCATTTTGATAATATATTTTTAAACTATATTCGCCAGAATAATTTCCATTATAATTTTCAAAAATAAAGTTACGATTTTTAGGATTTTGATAATCTATTAATATTCCATTTTGATAGAGCTCAATTATTTCAGCTCCTTGAGCTTCTCCTTTAATCACAATAACTCCATCTACATCATAAGAATAAGTATTTGTTTCTCCAAAATTTATTCCTCTTACAATATTTGAAGTATTTAAAAAATTAGGAGTTTTCATTGAAAAATTACCTAGAATAATGTCATTATTTTTATAAACTTTATTATAAGTTAAACTATATCTCTCTAATTTTTTTACAGGTTTTAGCTCTTGATTTAAATACAAATCTCCAAATAGAAACTGAGTTGCATACTCCAAAGAAAAATCATTTTCAGATTTCTTTATATCATACTGACTATAATTAATTTTTAATACCCCTGGAGATAAATATTTTTTAGGACCATTTATTATTTCTGAATTATCTTTTATCTTTTCATCAGCTAACCTAATCCTTTCTACCTTACTTTTTTCTTTTTCTTCATAGGGAAGTATAAAATTAGGGGTTAAAGTTAATCTTAAATCAGAATCTTTCCAGATAATATTTTTAAAATCTAATTTTTTTTCTAAAGTTTCAATCTCAATATAGAGATCATCATCTATTATTACTGTAAATACATCTGAAAATAGTAATGTTTTTTTTCTACCGCCTATTTCTCCAATAACCATTTTTTCTAACATATTTATCTTCATGCCATATAATTCTAAAAAATAAAAAAAAGATTTAAGACCTATTAATATAGTTTTTTTTTGGTTATCATATTTTAATAGAAAAAAATCATCTTTTAATTTTTTACTTTTTATTTCAACATAAATATCTTCATATTTTTCATATGTCTCAGAATATGTACTCCAATTAAAAAAAATAAATAGACAACAAATATTTAAAAAATACTTATTTTTCTTAATTTTCATATTTCACCTTTATTACTAGGTCACCTCTATAACTTCCTGGTATTGCTTTTTTTGTATTCTTTATTTCTCCATCAAACCTTATATTAAGATTTCCACTTTCATCTATTCTTGGATTTATAGGCATATCTGATATTATGTCTACAATTAATTTATCAGATTTTCCATTAAATATCTCAATTTTCTTAGGATAAGATATTTCTATCTCACTTGATTTTCCTTCTATATAGAGCCATCCAGGTGTTCCTTGATATTTTGTAGAAGCTTTCTCTCCAATAATTATCTTTCCTAAATCCATGGGCTTTACTTCTAATTTTAATGATTTTTCCATATTAATTATAAAAAAAATTGGAATCTCTATATATTCTTCATTACTTTTTAATATTATATAAGCGTTATTACTTATATATCTTCCATTTAATTTAACATCTTTTTTTATGGAAATAGTTCCTCCAACTTTAAAAATTATTTCACCCTTAGGATTTGAATTTTTTAAAATTTTTCCACTATTATTATGCTCTCCCCTTGGAACACTCACAATTTGTAAATTCTTTAATTTTATATTGTTAGTTTCTTGGCTTGTTTTAACTGATTTAAAGTTTGTTTCCAATGCTGAAAAACTATATGTATATTCACCTATATAAGATTTCATTTTTACAGTTACTGCATTGGATGTATTTATTCTCACTGTGGAACTAGTATCTGAAAAATAAACTCCATCCAGATTTACAGGTAGAGAGTCCCATTTTTTTAAAGAAAATGAATTTATTGAAATCATTAATGATAAAAATAGTAATATATTTTTCATATAAACCTCCTTTCATCTCACGGTCCTATAACTATTTCTTGAATAGTTACAATTGGAATATATGGTCTATTTTTATATATTAAACTAGCTATCTTATCTGCTATTTTATCTCTATTTTCTATATTTTTTTCATTTTGCATCATTTTTAAAAAGGGTAAAACTGCACTATATAACCCTACTTCTCCTATATCATATCTAAATATTCTATTTAAGTTATTTCCTAAATCATCTCCTTCAAAAATAATACCGTATAATGCCAATTGATAATCTCTACTTTCAATTTTTCTTAAATATGCTTCTTGACTATACAACACAATTTTTATATTTAACTCTTTTTTTTCTAATTGTTCTTTTATTTTTTCAGCAATTTTTATATAAATTTCATCGTTAGGTAGAGATAATTCTATTGTATTTTTTATTATTTTAGGATTAATTTTTATAAATTTAGAATCTTTTATATCTAATTTTGATAAGTTGGCCTTGAAAAATTTTTCTGGAAAAAAAGAACTTCTTTTTTCTTTCATAAATA
>CAMTIW010000068.1 GCA_947072665.1 uncultured Fusobacteriaceae bacterium
ATATTCTCAGGTTCAACTAACTTAGGAAATATATTATCTAAAATATTTAATTTTTTCATAATTTCTAAATTAAATACTCTCTTTCTTTGATCCATTAAACCAGAAGTTGAAGCTATTGAATACTCTGTAACCTTATTTCCTGAAAAATGAAATCCTATTAAATCAGGAATAAATAAAACTTGTTTTCCATTTTCTATTATATTTTTATCTTTTTTTAAATCATAATAAAGTTGATATAAGGTATTAAATTTAAAAAATATATTGCCAGTTTCTTTAAATAAATATTCCTTGGATAATATTGTATGAACTTCCTCAATGACAGAATTTACTCTCTCATCTCTGTAGCAATAAGGATCCTGAAGAAGCAAATCTTTTTTATCTAACCAACCATAATCAACTCCCCATGAATCTATTCCCATGCTTAATATCTTATTTTTTTTAGATGCTAAAACAATTCCTTTTTCAATATTTGAGATGATTTTTTTTAAATCCCATTTAAGTTTCCCATACTCCTCATAGGGTTCATTTTTAAATCTATAAATTTCTTCTAATTTTAAAATATTATTTTTTATTGACACAAACATAATTCTTCCAGTAGATGCTCCTAAATCACAAGCTAAAACTCCTTCTTTCATAATCAAAACTCCTTTTTTATTAAGTTCGACTATAATTTTTGAATCTAGTAACTATTTTTTTCATTTCATTATCGTCTAAAATAACTGGGTTTCCAATTTGTGATGATAAAATATAAAGTTGTGCAACATATTCAATCTGTACTAATATGTTATAAGCTTGTTCTATGCTTTGTCCAGCAGTATTAATTCCATGATTAGCAAGAAGGACTGCATATCTATCCTTCATGCTTATATAAGCATTTTCTGCCAATTCAAGGCTACCATAAGTTGCATATTTAGCACAAAGTACGTCTTTGTCACCACCAATTGCTATCATATAATCAATTGCTGGAAGAGTTTTTCTTAAACACGACATTGTTGTGGCGTATATTGTGTGAGCATGAATTATAGCGCTTATATCACTTCTGTTTCTATAATTAATTAAATGCATTTCTAACTCTGTTGTTGGCTTCTTTCCTTCTAGCAATTCTCCACTTAAGTTTACAATTGAAATATCATTTGGAACGAGAGTATCATAAGGTTCACCAGTAGGTGTTATTGCAACTATATTTAATTCCCTATTAAATATAGAAACATTTCCTGATGTTCCATTGGTCAAATTTTTTTTTTTCATTTTCAAACAAATTTCTATAATTTTTTTTCTCTCTTCATACAACAGCATAATCCCTCCCATTTTAACTCTAGATAATTTATGTTTTATTAAAAATCTAAATAATCTGAAAATAAATATTGGTACTTATATACGAACAATATAACATATTTAATTGTTGAAATCTAATACTTTTTTAAAAAAAATATTAATAAAACTAATAAAAAACAAATAAAAAATATTTTAATTTAATAATAAGTTTAATTTTATTTTTTTTTACTTTATATAGAATTAATTAAATATCAACTTTCAGTATATAACAATATTCATCATTACTATAAAATTACTAATATAATTTTATTTAAAAAATATAAAAAAATGAATGAAAATTAATTTTAATTAAATTTCATTCATTTTATATTTTTAATTTTTTTCTTTAGCTTTTTTTGCTAATTCCTTTGCAAAAATTGTTATATCTTCTGAAATTTCTTTTATCTCCTTATAATTTTTTTTCAAATCATAGGTTTTAAGCAACTTATTTTCTACTATTATTTTTCCGTTAACTATTGTTGCAGTTATATTACCTGGATGAGCTTGCCAAACAATTGTTGCATGGGGTTCATAATTAGGTAGCATATTAGGTGATTTGGTTTCAAATATTATAATATCTGCTAATTTTCCTTTTTCTAAAGAACCAATTTTAGTATCTAAATTTAAGGCTCTTGCTCCACCTATAGTAGCCATTTCCAAAACATTTTCTGGAGTAAAGATAGTTCTATCATTATATTTTATTCTCTGCATAGAAGAGGCATATCCTAATCCTTGAATTAAGCCTACATAATTTGTACTCATTGGTCCGTCTGTTCCCAATCCTATTCTGTTCACTCCCAATTCTTGAAGTTCATTTATTCTAGCTATTCCAGTAGCACCTTTAGCATTGGCAATAGCGTTATATGATATTCCTACTTCTGATTTTTTTATTAATTCCAAATCTTCATCATTCAAATAAATAGCGTGTGCTAAAAGCGTATTCTTATTTAATAATCCAATTTCATTTAAATATTTTATTGTAGAACCATTTTTATATTTTCCAGGTAATCTTCCAGCTTCATCTTCAAATTCAGCAGCATGTATTAAAACTGGAACTTTATATTTCTCAGCCATTTCTTTTACTTCTATGAGTTTTTCAGTGGAAACCAAATAAGCAGAATGGGGTCCTAATGCTGGTATTATTAAACTATCATTTTTATATTTTTCAATAAATTTTTTAGCATATTCTAACCCACCATAACTCTCTTTAGCATCTACCACAGGAAATTTAATAATAGTTTCTCCTAAAATACCACGAATACCTATTTTTTTTGTTGCTTCTGCCATTTCATCCATATGATAGTACATATCTGCATAAGTGGTCACACCAGATTGTGCCATTTCTATAGTTCCTAATATTGTTGCCTTATATATTAAATCACGACTTAATTTTTCACTTTCTAAAGGAAAGAAATATGCAAAAAGTCTATTTTTTATTCCCTCTTCACCTAATCCTCTAAAAGCTATCATGGGAAGATGATTATGTGTATTTATCATTCCTGGCATAATTATTCCTTCATCTGCATCAATAATTTTTTCACTTTGATATTTATTTAAAATCTCAGAAGTTCCTATATCTATTATCTTGTTATCTTCTATTATGATAACACCATTTTTTATAACTTCTTTTGTATTATTGATAGTTAATATAGTTCCATTTTTTATAATCATTGAAACTTTTTCTTTAGAAAAACTCAATGAAGATATTGATATTAATCCTAATAATATATATATTATTTTTTTCATTTACTCCTCCTAAATTATTAAACTTCTAACTTCATATTTTTGTTCTCTACTTCATAGTATTTATTCACATCTAATTTACCCTCACTATTTGATACATAAACTGCCACAGCACTATCCCCTACTACATTAAGTGCTGTTAATAACATCTCTAAGGGTCTATTTATACCTAGTATTATTGCATAGGCTGACACTGCAATTTCATTGCTATACCCCATTCCACTTAATACTGTGAATAAGATTATTGCACCACTTCCAGGTGCTGCTGGAGTGCCTACTGAAGCTAATAGTGCTAATAAAGATATAGTTATCAAATTAAATACTGTTATTTCATAACCTGCAACGCCTGCTATAAACATTGTTGCTAAAACTTGCATAATTGCTGTTCCATTCATATTTACTGTCATTCCCATAGGAAGAACAAAAGAAGTTGTTATTTCATCTACTCCTAATTTTTCAATTGTTGTTTTAGTATTTATCGGAAGAGATGCTGCTGAAGAAGAGGTTGAAAAAGCAAACATCGCTACATTTAATATTTTTTTCATGAAATATATTGGATTTAATCCAGTTGAAATCCAAACTATAAAAGGATAGCCTACAAATAAGAAAATTAATAATGTAACAGCAGTTAAAGAGAAATAGATACTTGCTATTTTTAAGTAGTCAATACCATAAATTGCAAATGTTCTTACTAATAATGAAAAAATAGCAATTGGTGCAAATTTATCAATCACAAAAGTTAAAAATATTTGAGACATTTTATTTAATTCTATGATTCCTTTTTTTATAACTGAATTTTCTTCATTTAATTTATTTAAAAGGAGAGCAAAAGTAACTCCTAAAAAAACTGCAACTAAAACATTCCCATTATTTGAAAGCCCTGAAATTATATTTTGTGGAATAGCTTTTATTAATATCGTTAAAGGATTAGATGAAGTAGAATTAGCTGTAGTAGAAACAGAATTTATTACTACAGAAAATAGATTTTTTTTATATCCAATCATTCCAATAATTGATACATACACAAGTGCTAATAAGGAACTCAAACCAAATCCTAAAAAAGTTTTTATAGATATCCTTTTAAGACTCTTAGAATCTTCTATATTGGTAACTGCAATTATAATTGATGTAAATACCATTGGAATTATAATTAACTGCAATGAATTTATAAATAATTGTCCAATTATATATAATATTCCTATAGCTTTACTTCCCTCATCTTTTGTTATATCTTGAAATAATAGAGAATTTATCGTACTCCAAACCTCTATTTTTCCATTTAGTATTAACCATTCTCTCAAAATTAAAAATAAAATCCCTATACCTACACCAAATATTAATGCAATGAATATTTTTTTTGTTAGATCATTTTTTTTCACAATTAACTCTCCCCTTGATAAAAAAATAGGGAATAGAGACTATTTTAAGTAGTCACCATTCCCATTTATTTATAATATATTAAAATTTAAAATATCAATAGACAAAAATAATTTTTTTCTAATTTTATTTCTCAATAGATTGAATCCAAACATTTTCATCTCCTTTATTTTATATTTTTATTATTATAGCATATATCCTATCTTCTTACAATATTTTTTCATCAAATATCAATTGGTAAATCATTTTTAACTAATTCTTCATAGGTTTCTCTTTTTATACCCAAATAACTTCTTCCATTTTTAACAAAAACAACTGCAGGAACTCTTAATTTATTGTAATTACTGGCCATGGAATGCCCATAGGCTCCAGTAGAACAAATAGCTACTATATCATCAACTACTGTTTTTTGAAGTTTTATACCCTTAACTATAACATCACTAGATTCACAGCATTTTCCAGCCACGGAAACAAGTTCATCTTTTATATCATTCATTTTATTTGCTACCAATGCAATATATTTAGCTTGATAAAGAGCTGGTCTAATATTATCTGTCATCCCTCCATCAACAAAAATATAATTTGTATCATCAAATGTTTTTTTCTTAGCCCCTACTCTGTATAATGTTGTTCCTGCATTGGCAACTATACTTCTTCCTGGTTCGATGGATATTTTTTCTATTTTTAATTGCTCTTTCTCTAAATTTTCTTCCAAACATTTTATTAACGCTGTCATTAAATATTCAATATCTATAGGTGTATCCCCCACACTGTAAAATACACCGAAACCTCCACCTAAATTAATTTCAGGAATTATAATATCCAATTTTTCAGACACTAATTTAGTGAATTTCACCATAATTTTTATTGCTTCATAAAATGCATTAATCTCAAAAATTTGTGACCCAATATGACAATGAAAACCTAAAAATTCTAGATTCTCATCTTCTATAATTTTTTTAATTATTTCTTCTATTCTATTATCTAATATAGAAATACCAAATTTTGAAGAATGCTTTGCAGTTTGTATATATTCATGTGTATGTGCTTCTATTCCAATATTGAGTCTTAACATCACTTGAATTTTTTTATTTTTAAGTTGACAGTTTTTAGATAGTTTTTCAATTTCTTCTTCATTATCTATAATAATACTTTTAACACCATAATCTAAACACATTTCTAATTCTGTTTCAGATTTATTATTTCCATGCATATGGACTCTTTGCATATCTATCCCACTTGATTTAATACTATAAAGCTCTCCGTCTGATACTGCATCAATATTAATATCATATTTTTCTATTATTTGACATATTCCTTTACAGAGAAAAGCTTTAGAGGCATAGATTATATTAGTTTTAAAATGTTTACTTTGAAAAAATAATTTATATTTCAAAATATTTTCTTCTATTAATAATAAATCCATAACATACAAAGGAGTCCCATATTGCTCCACTAAACTTGTTGTTTTTACTCCACCAATTTCTAAAATACCCACATTATTTCTCATTGTTCCAAACACTTAAATCACCAACCTTATAATCTATTTTAAAGCATTATACTGAAAGATTCTTCTCATGTCTAGTTTTTTATTCTTTTTTTATTCTTTTTCTATTGCTTTTTCTATACTTTTAATTTTAGTGACTAGTAATTGATCAACTTTAAAATGGTCTACATCTACAACTTCGAAAAGATAATTTTCAAATTCTATTTTTGATGCCTTTTTAGGTATTGATTTTAAGCTATACATCATAAATCCTGCAATAGTCTCATAACTCTCATCTTCCGGAAATCTTTCTATATGTAATACTTTTTTTACATCTTCAATAGCTGTCAGTCCATCTATTAACCAAGAATTCTCATCTCTTTTTATTATATTCTCATCTTGATCTGGATAAACTACATTTCCCACAAGAGTAGCTATTACATCATTAAGAGTTACTAATCCTACCACATGTGCATACTCGTTAAAGATAATAGCAAAGTCCTCCCTAGCTTCGTTAAATCTATCTAAAGCATCTGAAAGAGTAAGTGTATTAGGAATTATCAATAAATTTTTCTTTCTTATCTCTTCTAATCTTTTTAAACCAATAACTTCTCCCATTATTATTCTTGGAAGTATATCCTTGGAATCTACATAACCACAAACTGAATCTATATTATTTTTACAAATTAAAAATTTAGAATGAGGATGATCTGCTATTTTCTTTTTTATTTCTTCTTCAGTATCATCTTCTAAACTAAAGAAGACAATCTCATCTCTTTGCGTCATAACAGATGAGACCCATCTTTCTTCTAGTTCAAAAATATTTTCAATTAGGTGATGCTCCTTCTTATGAACAACACCTGCTTCTGCACCCGCATCTACAATAGCTACTATATCTTCATAAGTTACCATGTCTTCTCTCACCGAAGATAATTTTAATATTTTAAATATTATAATAGATAAGCCACTAAATATTTTAACAAATGGCTTTAAACAAATATAGAAAATACTCATAGCATTCACCAATGCTATAGCTACTTTTTCTGGATTTACCATGGCAATTTTTTTAGGTATTAAATCTGCAAATTCTATAAAAAGAGAAGTAACAAAAAGAAAAGATGAAATATTGGCTATTACTTCTGAACCTTTAAAATTTGGAAAAACTGAATTTAAATAAGTGAATATATACACATTAAAAATCCCTTCTCCCACTATACCAGCTAAAATACTTACTGAATTTAATCCTATTTGAGTTATTGTAAAAAAATCACTTGAATTTTCTTGAAGCTTTAATACTTTAACTGCTCTTTTATCCCCCTCATCAGCTAAAACATTTAGTTTTAATTTTCTTGCTGCTGCAAGAGAAATTTCTGCCATAGAAAAAAAAGCACTCATTCCTATAAGTAAAAATATTAATAATAACTTTGATAAAAAACTCATAATATACCGTTATCATTATAACAACGGTTTTCACCTCCAAAAAACTATATTTTAAAATATTTAAAATTTTATTAAGTGGCTAAGCAAATCTCACTATATATGAATTATATCACATTATTATAATTAAAAAAAGAGAACCCTAAAATTTGACATTTTAAAAAAATAAATTATACTAATTTTTTAGTGTTTACACAAAACTTGAAATAGCCTCGATTTTTGATTTAAATTTTTCCACCATGTCTAAAGTTATATTGTATTTTTGTAGTAGTGAGCTTAATTTTTTTCTATCAATAATATCTATATTTTCTAAATTGTATTCACTTAAAGAATTCGTAATCTCTGAATTAGTCATTACAACTACCTTTTTTATTTTTAAATCAAGTTCTCTTTCATAGATTTTTCTACCATATAAAACTTCTTCCAGTGCTTCTTTCCCCACTTTATTTTTACTTTTCTTCACTTGTATAATAATAGCTTCGTTATTTCCTACTTCAATTAAGCCATCTACTCCAAAATCTCCAGTCCTTTTAGTTAAATATCCTTTTCCTTTATACTCTTTTTCCATTAAAAGTATTCCTATAATTTCCAAATAAGACCAATCTAATAAATCTACATGTTCAATATTTAAAATAGTATTATCTTTAACTTCTGTTTCCTTAAATTCATCAAAATCATCACTATCTACATCTATTGGAGCAGCTAAAAAGAAATCCCTTAACAACTTCTTTTTCTTTAATATAATTCTATTCAACTTTTCCTCTGGAGAATTCCCTTTGGAAAAATTAAATTTTGTTGATTCAATCCACTCATCCGCTGTATTAAATTCCAATCTTCCATAACAATCATCTTGAGAAACTAGCGGATAGTAAACGTATACATCTTTTTTTTGTCCTATTCTATATGCTCTATCTGTTGCTTGTTCCTCTTTTGCAGGGTTCCAGTGTCTTGTATAGTGGATAATGTGATTAGCTTCTACAATATTTAATCCCACACCAGCTGCTTCTGGAGATAAAATAATCACATTAAACCCAGAACTATTTCTATATTCATCCAATATTTTTCTCCTAATATCAGAAGTGTTATCTCCATTAACAATACTTGGATTAAATCTAAACCATTCTTTTATTAAAATAGAAAGAATCTTTTGCATTTTTCTATATTTTGTAAATACAATAGCTTTCTCATTTTTTTCTTTTACTAGCTCTAATACTTTTTTTACACTAAATAGTTTTAAACTATCATTTTCTAATTTAAATAAATCTGATCCTATCTCATCATCTTTTTCAATAAGCTTAGGATGACTACAAGTCATTATCATGTTACCAATTAAAGGAAGAACACTAGTTCCATCTAACTTCATTTGATTAAGCTTAGTCAATTTTTCTTTTTGCTCCTCTGAATATTTTAAATGTTCATAAATAACAATTTTTTTAGGAAACTCTTTTCCTTGAGAGTTTAAAACATCCTTTCTTCTTCTTATGAAACTTTTATTTAGTTTACTCTTTAATTCATCATTAATTTTTTCTAGAATATCATCATTTGCATTTTTAACAAAATATTTTTTTTTGAAATCTTTCAAACTTCCCAATAATCCAGGTTTTACAAAATCTACTAAACACCATAAATCTAGTATTGTATTCTCTATTGGAGTAGCACTACATGCTATTTTAAATTTAACATTTTGAGCTTTTATAGCTGTTGTTAATAAAGTTGTTGGATTTTTAATTTTTTGAGCCTCATCACAAACCATTACGTCCCACTCTATTTTTCCAAACTCTATCTGA
This sequence comes from uncultured Fusobacteriaceae bacterium, assembly GCA_947072665.1. GTDB lineage: Bacteria > Fusobacteriota > Fusobacteriia > Fusobacteriales > Fusobacteriaceae > JAGNZR01. Next base: position 9,145 of record CAMTIW010000068.1, read on the forward strand.
TTTATTCTTAAAGTTTCATAAGAAAGGATTAATATATTACTTTCTTTTATTCTTTCTAAATTTTCATTATTCAATTTTCCCTTTAGTATTTCAACTTTAAATGTTTTTTCTTTGAAAAACTTTTGAATTTCACCTTGATTCTTTTTATTGTTATCCTCATTATACCAGTTTGTAATCAGTGATGTTGGAACTACAATGATTGATCTAAAATCCGGTTTTTTTTCTTTTAACCAAGCTAAAAATGTTAAAATTTGAAGTGTTTTTCCAAGTCCCATATCGTCAGAAAGTAAAACTCCATTTATTGTATTTTGAGTATAAAGACCTTGCATCATGGCAACTCCATCTCTTTGATAAGGAAGTAAATTAATCTCTTCCCTTAAAGATTGTGGTTTTTCATATTCATACTCTATATTTGCTTTACTATTATCTTCTGTATGCTCTAACTCTTCTATATTGTCCTTTAATAGTAGAACTTTTTCTTTTTCAGTTTCATTCTCTACCTTTTGACTTTCTTCATTCTTTTTATCTTCTATTAATTTCAATAATGATTCTCTTGATTCAGGGGGAGTCACATAACATCCATTATACTTAGCATATCTCTCCCAATTATTCTCATCTAAAAGATTCAAAATATTCTTTAAATCCTTTAATTTTTTAAAATCTAATACCTCTTTAAAAGAATTTTTAAGTTTTAAAATTTCGTTTTGTAAATCTCTTTGCTTTAAAAATAAATTTCTTTCTCCGTCCTCTGTTTCTAGCTGAACTAAAATTTCCTCTTCTGAATCTAAAATTGTATTAGATAGACCTTCTAAATAATCTAAATTTTCTGGTTTTAATCTAACTTGTTCTCCATCTGTTGTATCTATATATGGAAAATCAAAAGAAAACCATTCAGTATCTGAGTTATTTAAAGCTGGTGTTGCTCTATAATTTAGATAACCTAGCCCTTTTACTCTAGGACCATAGTTGTAATTTAAATTTTCAATATTCATCCTTTCATCAGAAAATATCGGCCCCTCTTTTTTTATAAACTTTTCTTTTGATATTGTATTTTCATTTTCTTTTACAACTTGTAAAGCTTTCAAAAGTTCGTTATTTAATACTACTTCATGTTCTTCTCCATCTATTTTTAAAGTATAAATTTTTTGTAATCTCTTATCTTTAAATTCTTTCTTAAATGCCTCTATTATTTTTTCTTTTTCAAGAGAACTTTCAATATCCTTTAATATTGGAAATACCTCCATATTTTTTTCATCTTTTTCTTCAAAGTCTAACTCTAAATTTTGAACTATATCTATATCTCCAATTTTTTGAATATCACTTCCTAATAAAATCTCTTTTTTTTCTTTTAATTTTCTAATTTTTTCAACTATTTTATATTGCTCTGTGGGAATTATATTTTTATCGCTGTCATTATT
>CAMTIW010000069.1 GCA_947072665.1 uncultured Fusobacteriaceae bacterium
GGGTATGAACCGAATGCTCTAGCCAACTGAGCTATCTAGGCAAAAATGGTGGAGACGAGCGGGATCGAACCGCTGACCTACGCAGTGCAAGTGCGTTGCTCTCCCAACTGAGCTACGTCCCCATATAAAAATATGGTACCCCGTAGGGGAATTGAACCCCTGTTTACAGAGTGAAAATCTGTTGTCCTCACCACTGGACGAACGGGGCGAAAGTTTGGAGCGGGAAACGAGGGTCGAACTCGCGACATTCAGCTTGGAAGGCTGACGCTCTACCAACTGAGCTATTCCCGCACACAAGAACTATAATACCATATATTTCTTTTTTTGTAAAGAGTTTTTTTATTTTTTGTTTTTATTTTTTTTCTAACTTATATATTATTCTCTTTTCAACCCTATTTATATCCTGAACTCCTGTTAATATCATAGCCTGAATCAATTGATTTTTTAGTGTATTAAATATTGTCTTAACTCCTTCTTCTCTTCCACCAATTGACCCCCATATCAATGGTCTTCCTATCAATACTCCTTTAGCTCCTAAAGCTAAATATTTTACTATATCTACTCCTTCTCTTACATTTCCATCTGCTAAAACTATAATTTTATCTCCAACAGCTTCTGTAATGCTCTCCAAAACGTTTATTGGGGCTACTGTTTCATTTAATACTCTTCCTCCATGATTTGATACTACAATGGCACTAACTCCTGCTTCAGCACATAATATTGCTTCATCTACACTTAAAATCCCTTTCACTATAAATGGTAGTTTCGTACTTGAAACTAAAAATTTTAAATCTTCAAAAGTTTTAGGTCCCACGGGTTGATTAAATAATTTCATAGTTATCAATCCAGCTCCATCTATATCAACCCCAACAGCCATACAATCAGCTTCTTCTGCCATTCTTATTCTTTTTATTATTTCTTCATTACTTCTTGGTTTTATAATAGCAATTCCTTTCCCTCTAGCATTTTTTATTGCATTTAAGCCGTATATAAAAGAATTGGGATCACCTGTATCTCCTATCATGGATATAGTTCCCTCACATATAGCTCCATTTATAATATCAGAACAATATTCTTCTTCTGTTACTCCGCCACCCATATTAAACTTCGTACCAGTTATAGGTGCTCCTATTACTGGAAAAGATAAAATTTCATCAAATAATTTTATTTCTATTTTAGGTTCTTTTACAGAGTGAATTGTCCTCATAATTAATTTAATTTCTTTTAATTTATTATATGAATTTTTAAAAGAGTCTCCAGAACCAGTTCCTCCCATTCCAGGAACTTTTCCTGCACACCATACTCCATTACATTCTGGACATACCACACAAAATCCTTTCATTTTTTCCCTTGCTGATGCTTTCAAAATTGATACTTCCATTTTAATCACCTCATTTATTTTTATAAGATAAAAGATTCTAGCTATTATACTAAAATCTTTTATCTATTTCTATTATTTATTTTTACTATTTCATAATAATTTATCCTATTAAAGCTCCAAAAATTAACCCTGCACATGTTGTTAAAAATATTACACCTAAAAATTTAGTTGAAAATTTTATCCAAGTTATATAATCTACTCTTACCAAAGCTAAACCACCCATAACAACTGCAGATGCAGGAGTTATTAAATTCATTATTCCAGAAGCTGATTGAAATGCAGTTACTACAACACTTTTTGAAACTCCTGCGAAATCTCCCAGTGGAGCAAGAATTGGCATTGTTAATGTTGCTAATCCCGATGTTGATGGAATTAAGAATCCCATAGGTATATAGAACAAATATGTAAATAATATAAAAGGTATTTTTCCTAAATTTGTTAAATATGTTTCCCCTATATGTAAAACAGTAGCTGTCATTCCTCCAGCACTCATAACAATTGTTATTCCTCTAGAAATTCCAACTATTAGTGCTACCCCTAAAAGGTCTCTAGCTCCATCTACAAAAGTAGATACTATTTCTTTTTCTTTCATTCCGTATATTTTTCCAATAATTACTGCCATAACTAAAAACAAGGCTGTCATTTCACTAAACCACCAATCACCTAATGGAACCATTTCTCCCAGTGCACTACCTACAACTGGAATATTTTTTAAAGCTGTAGTTGCATCTTCAAATATATTTATATTAAATTTATATGCCCATGGAACTACTCCTAAAATCATAGTTATAAATGTTAGACCAAATAAAGTCAAAACTAATTTTCTTTGAGATGTTAGTTCTGGTGCTGCTTCACCTTTTATCGCATTTTTCCCTAAAAAGAACTCATAATCTGCTTCTCTTGTTGCAAATACCACTGAATTTTTAGGATTCTCTTTTACTGATTTTGCATATCTCATTATCATCATACTTACTAATGTCAATTGAATTATTAACAATCCACCTCTTAAAAATATTCCATCTCCAATGGAAATTCCTGCAAATCCTGATGCTATTCCAGTTGAAAAAGGGTTTACAGTAGCATTTAAACAACCTAGTCCTGATCCAAATAAAATAGTTGCCATTGTTGTTATTGTATCAAATCCTGCAGCTAGCATAACTGGTGTTAAAATAGCATAGAAAGCAACTGTTTCCTCTGCCATTCCAAAAGTTGTTCCACCTAGTGCAAATACAACCATCATAATAGGTATCATCAATGTTTCATTTCCTTTGAATTTTCTTACAACTGCTGCTACTCCTGCATCTATAGCACCTGTTTTCATGACTATTCCTAAAAAACCACCGATTATAAGAACAAATAAAGCTATATCTCTTGCATCAGAAAATCCTTTTATCGGTGCCATAATAATTTCCCATAATCCTTGTGGATTTTGAGCTGCAACTTTATAAGTTCCTGGTATAGGCTGTAAGTTTGAAGCTGTAGAATCTACATATTCATAGACACCTGCTGGTACTATCCATGTTAAAATTGCAACTAATACTATTAGCAAGAATAATACTGTATACGAACTTGGCATTTGAAATTTCTTTTTTTTCGACATTTAATTTCCCCTTTTTTATATATTATTTATTTTTATTACTTATTTTTATTACTTATTTAGCAAGTTCATAAATAGCTTTTGCGTATATTATGAAAGCTCTATCCATATCTCTTATGGCTAAATTTTCATTAGGTTGATGTTCTGTTTTCTTTCCGTCAGGAAATACTGCTCCAAATGCTACACAATTTTCCATAGATCTTGCGTAGGTAGCTCCTCCTGAAGATAATGGTGTAGAATCAAATTCTGTTTCTTCTTCATAAACTTTTCTAAGTGTTTTAATTAAAGTATGGTCTAAAGGTACATATAAAGATCTTAAAAAATCTCTCTCTTCATATTCAAAACCATATTGTTTAATTATATTTTTTATCTTTGTCACAATCTCTTCTTTGCTTATTGTAACTGGGATTCTAATATCAATACCCAATAAAGATTTTTCACTATTAATTTCTACTTTCCCTAAATTAAATTTTAATTTTCCAGAAGCTTCATCTTCTAAAACTCCAAATATTTTCTCTGCATAGGGATCATTTCCAACATAATCACTTATAAAATCTAAAGATGGTGTAGCTACTCCTGTTTCTTTTAAAGCTAGCATTAACATTTTTATTGCATTTATTCCTTCTTCTCCCACTGCAGCATGAACAGATTTTCCAAATACAGTTATCGTATCTCCATCTATTTCATATTTAGTACCATTAGCTATCAATTTTTCTTCTAAACTTTTTAAATCCTTACTTTTATATTGAAATTTATCTGGTACAGCATTATATGCTCCACCACCACTTAATACTACACTTTCTCCTTTTCCAATAGCATTAAATTGTAAAAGACCTTTTTCTGCATATATCATTGGGAACTTAGAATCTGGAGTAAATCCCATAGATGGTTTTTCTTCTAATTCCATATATCTATTTATACATCTCCATAAATTTTCTTCGTCTGTTCCAAATATAACTCTAACTCTTTTATTTAATTTTAATCCTATATTCATAATAGATTTTATTGCATATAATGCAATTACAGTAGGACCTTTGTCATCTTGTGTTCCTCTACCATAAAGTTTTCCATCTCTTTGTTCCATTTTAAATGGATCTGACTCCCATTTTGCAATATCTCCTGCTGGAACTACATCTAAATGACCTAATACTGCAATCATCTCTTCTCCAGTACCAATTTCAGCATAACCATAATATCCTTTAGAATCTTTAAAAACTTTAAATCCCAGTTCTTTACATTTTTCCAAGGCTTTATCTAGACATAAGTCTATATTTTTTCCAAAAGGTGTTTCCACTGCCTCCTCATCTAATACACTTGGAAATGTTATTAGCTCTCCAATAGTTTTAATCATTTCGGGTTTTAAAAACTCATACTCTTTTACAATTTTTTCTCTGATACTCATAATTCCCTCCATTTTTTTATTTTAAATAAAAACTTTTTAATTTAAATATGTTAATATTTTTTCTATTGCAAGTATAGCATAATCTATTTCTTTTATAGTGTTAAAATATCCAAAAGAAAATCTAACTGCTCCTTTTTCCTCAGTTCCTAAAAATTCATGTATAAGAGGTGCACAATGAAGTCCAGCACGAGTTATTATTCCAAACTCTTCATCTAAAATATTTGAGAGTTCAGATGAAGCTATCTCTTCTATATTCAAAGATATCACAGGACCATCATGTTCTCCATAACTAGTATATAGTTTTATTTTATTATTTTTATCTATTTTTTTAATTTTCTTAATAAATCTCTCTTTTAATTTTTTTTCATGTGACTCTATTTTATCTATCCCTATACTATTTATAAAATCTATTCCTGCTCCTAGGGAAATTATTCCTGGAGTATTTACAGTTCCTGCTTCTATACAATCAGGCATACTACTAGGTTGTTTTTTATCCCTTGAATGACTTCCTGTTCCCCCTACAATTAATGACTCTAATTCTAATCCTTCTCTTATACATAAACCACCTATTCCCTGAATTCCAAATAATGATTTGTGCCCAGTAAAACATAATATATCTATATTCATCTCTTTCATATCAATTTTTATCATTCCTGCACTTTGCGATGCATCTACTATAAGTAAAATCCCATATTCTTTACATATTTTTCCAATTTCAATTAAATTTATTGTTTTACCTGTAACATTAGACATATGATTTATAACTATTGCTTTAGGAATTTTTTTTATATTTTCTTTTATTTTTTTTTCTAGTTCAACTCCAGTAAATTCACAGCTCAATATCTCAACTGTTATTATTTTTTCTTCAACCATTTTATATAGAGGTCTTATGACTGAATTATGCTCAAAATATGAAGTCAACACCTTATCATTTTGTTTTAATACTCCTCTTATTGCTATATTTAAAGCCATGGTAGAATTACTAGTAAAAGCTACATTTAAAGAATTATCTAAATTAAAAAAAGTTGCAACTTTTTCCCGTATTTTATATATTTCTTCAGCATTTTTTATAGCTAATCTATGCCCTCCTCTACCTGGATTACTATTTAATTCTCTCAGCGCATAATTTACTCTTGAATAAACAGTTTCAGGCTTTGGATTACTTGTTGCTGAATTATCAAAATAATATATTTTATCCATTTAGTTCAACTCCATTTTATTATTTTTAGTTCTGATTTTATTATAACATGTTCCAGAGTTTTTCGTTGATTTTTTTTATTTTAGATGGTATCATAATTTGAAACTAAATTCTAGATTTTATTATTCAGAATATTAGTATTTTTATTAATAATTTTTTTTATTTCTCAAGGGGGAACAATGAATAATAGTCTAATTAATAATAAAATTATCGCAGTTTTAAAAAAAGAAGTCGTTCCTGCATTTGGTTGCACAGAACCAGTTGCAGTTGCTTATGCTGCTGCAAAAGCAACTGAAGTTTTAGGGACTTTACCCGATAGAGTAGAACTTGTCCTTTCAGGTAATGTGATAAAAAATGCTATGAGTGTAGGTATTCCTGGTACAGGTATGAAAGGAATCAATATTGCCACTGCTGTTGGTATTTTTGCTGGAAAATCATCTAAGGGACTAGAAGTTTTAAATAATATTTCCAAAGAAGATGTTTCCGAATCTAAGAAACTTTTAAAAGATGGTTTTATTACCACTAGTATATCTACAGAACCAAATAAATTATACATAAAAGTTAAGGTAAGCAAAGGCTCAGAAAATGCAATGGTAGAGATTAAAGATTTTCATACTGCTATTTCCTCTATTGAAAAAAATGGTATTTCTATATTAAAAACTAATTGTGATGACGGTACTATTTTAAATTTAATCAATGATGAAGATAGATCATTTATGACAATAGCTTCTATCTATGATTTTTCCATGAACATACCTTTAGCTGAACTTGAATTTTTAAAAGCTACTATAGTTTTAAATGAGGCAATTGCAAATGAAGGGTTAATAAATGATTATGGATTAAAAGTTGGTAAAACTAGAATTTCACATATGGATAAAGGAATCTTAGGTGATACTCTAGAGAGTTATGCTATGGGTCTTACTGCGGCTGCTACTGATGCTAGAATGGCTGGTTCTACAATGGCTGTTATGACTAATTCAGGAAGTGGTAATCAAGGAATAACTGCCACTGTCCCTGTTATTGCTGCAGCAATAAAATTAAAATCTACCCAAGAAGAGTTATTAAGAGCATTGGCTCTTAGCAGTTTAGTTGCTATTCATATGAAAAATCATCTAGGAAGACTTTCAGCACTTTGTGGTTGTGTTGTTGCTTCTACAGGATCTAGTTGCGCTATTTCTTATTTGATGGGAGGAAAACTTCCAGAAATTGAAGGTACTATTAAAAATGTTTTAGGAAATATAACTGGTATGTTCTGTGATGGGGCTAAATCAGGATGTTCTCTTAAGGTTGCAACTGGTGTTAGTGCAGGCATTCAAGCAGCTCTTTTAGCTAATGATAAAATTATTATAGGAAGTGATGAGGGAATTATTGATAAATCCATTGAAAAAACTATAATTAATGCTTGTGCCATTGGTCGTGATGCTATGAACGAAACGGACAAAATGATATTGGATATCATGGTTAATAAAAATATATAATAATAATAATTGGGGGGATTTATGTTAGTTTTAATTAATTTAATTATTTTCGCTATTTTAATTTTTATTCTTTATACAATGCAAACAAAATTTGTTTCTTTTTCTAAGAGAGTTTTTCTTGCTCTTGGAATGGCAATAGTTTTTGGAGTAATTCTTCAATTTCTATACGGTTCAACTAACCCTATTGTTAATACTTCGATGATATATATTAATATCGTTGCTGAAGGTTATGTTAGAATGCTTAAAATGATAGTTATGCCACTTATTATGGTTTCTATTATTTCTTCTATTATTAATTTAGAAGATGGAAAATCCTTAGGAAAAATGGGTGGTTTAGTTATTGGTATTTTAGTAGGAACTTCAATTATTGCAGCCTTAATAGGTGTAGCTGTTGCTCTTGGATTTGGATTAACTGCTGAAGGATTACAACTAGGTACTAAAGAAGTTGCAAGAGCAGCTTATTTAGAAAAAGAAATGACTCATATTAATATAGCTGATTTTGTTTCTAAATTCGTAAAAATGATTCCAGATAATCCTTTTCATGATATGACAGGAGCTAGAGATTCTTCCACTATATCAGTTGTATTTTTCTCTGCATTTACTGGAATTGCAGCTCTTGGAATTGCAAAGAAAAAACCAAAATCTTTCGAAACTTTTAAAAATATAATAAATTCTTTTCATGATATTGTGATGAGAGTTGTTACTTTAGTTTTAAGACTTACACCTTTTGGTGTCCTTGCTCTTATGCTTAAAGTTGTTGCTACATCCAATGTTAGTGAAATTTTTAAACTTGGAACATTTGTTATAGCATCTTATGTTGCTTTGATTTCAATGTTTTTAGTTCATCTTCTTTTAATAAGTCTTACAGGATTAAGTCCTATTCGATTTGTTCAGAAAGCTTTACCAGTACTAACTTTTGCATTTACATCTAGAACTAGTGCTGGTACTATTCCATTTAATGTAGAAGCACAGACTAAGAAAATGGGTGTTTCTGAAGGGGTTGCTAATTTATCTGCTTCTTTTGGTTCTTCAATTGGACAAAATGGTTGTGCAGCTATATATCCAGCTATGCTTGCAATTATGATAGCACCAACAGTTGGAGTACCTATAACTATTTCCTTTGTTGTTCAATTAGTTATTATTATCGCCATCAGTTCTTTTGGGGTTGCTGGTGTTGGTGGAGGAGCTACCTTTGCCGCTCTTATTGTTCTTTCTTCAATGAATCTCCCAGTAGGATTAGTTGGACTATTAATTGCTATAGAACCTCTTATAGATATGGGAAGAACTGCTTTAAATGTAAGTGGTTCAATGACAACAGGTGTTATCTCTGCTAGTATTCTAAAAGAAATAGATATAAAAACTTATTCATCTATTATTACAAAAGATGATGATAAAGATTAAATAAAAATAAATTAATTTGGAGGTTTTCATTTGAAAGTTATTATAATTGGAGGAGTTGCGGCTGGAATGAGTGCAGCTGCTAAAGCTAGTAGATTAAACAAAGATTTAGAAATAACTATTTATGAAAAAACAAATATTGTTTCATGGGGAGCATGTGGATTACCTTACTATGTTGGAGACTTTTTTGAAAAACCAGATAATATGATAGCAAGACCTGTAGAAAAATTTATCGAATCAGGTATGGATATTAGAATAAACCATGAAGTTATTGGAATTAATTCCATAGAAAAAACTTTAACAATTAAAAATTTAGATAATAATGCAATATTTCAAGATAAATTTGACAAACTTATGATAGCAACTGGTGCTCATGCAATTATTCCACCCATTAAAAATATTAAATTAGAAAACGTTTCAACACTTAAAGAATATACTGATGGAATTTCGCTTAAAAATATAGTTATGCAAGAAGAAATTCAAAATATTGTTATAATTGGTGCTGGATACATTGGGATTGAAGCTATTGAAGCTATGCATCACCTTAAGAAAAAAAATATAAGAGTTATACAATTGACTCCTAGAATTTTACCTGATAGTTTCGATAAAGAAATTACTGACATCATGGAAGAGGAACTTAGAAGTCATAAAAATGTAAAACTACATTTGGAAGAAACTGTTTTAGAATTCACTGATAAAAATGGAAAAATATCCAGTGTCATAACAAATAAAGGTGAATATCCTGCTGATGTTGTTATTATTGCAACTGGGGTTAGACCTAATACACAATTTTTAAAGGAAACTGGAATAGAAATGCTTCCTAATGGAGCTCTTATTATAGATAAACATGGAAAAACTACCCTTCCAGATATTTATTCTGCTGGAGATTGTGCTACAGTTTTTCATTCTATAAAAAATGAAAATGTATATATCCCATTGGCTACAACTGCTAATAAAATTGGTAGAATAGTGGGAGAAAATTTAGGTGGGCTTAATACTAGCTTTAATGGAACTTTAGCATCTGCTGCTGTTAAAGTTATGAATTTAGAAGCTGGAAGAACAGGTATTTCTGAAGAAGAAGCTATTAAAATGAAACTTGATTATAAAACTCTTTTTATAAAGGATAAAAATCAGACTAACTATTATCCTGGACAAAGTGACATATGGGTAAAAATAATTTATAATTCTCTAACTAGGGTTATTTTAGGAGGACAAATAATAGGTAAAAAAGGGGCCGTTTTAAGAGTGGATGTTCTTGCCACTGCTATTCATGCAAAAATGACAGTGGATGAACTTGGAATGCTTGATTTATGCTATTCACCACCCTTTGCTAGAACGTGGGATGTACTAAATATAGCAGGTAATGCTGCTAAATAATGTTCTTATCATTAAATTACCTGAATTAAAATATTTAATTTAAAATGGATAAATTTAACCCAGTTTAAATTTATCCATTTTCCTTATAAATCAATTAATATCTATTAAGATTTCCCCATATATACTCTGAATTATCTATTTTATTAATAATAATTCCATACATATTTACTTTATGATTTTTCATCAGTAATTTTGAATATTTCAATTCTTTTTTACTTACCATATTATAACCTACAACAAATAAAATACCATCTGAAAATTGTCCTAATAATATTGTATTTAGTGTCACCATCAATGGCGCTGTATCTAATATTATTATATCGTAGGAATTTTTTAATTTTTCAATTATTATTTTTATTTTTTCAATAAAATCTACATCTTTTATTTCATTTTCCACATATTTTAATGGTAATACATCTAAATTTTTTACAATATTTTTTATAAGTATTTCTTCCAAGATTTTCTTTCCACTTACTAACTCCAATAATCCATATTCTATAACTAAGTCAAAATGTTTATGAACTGATCCTCTTATTCTATCACAATCTATCAATAATATTTTTTTTCCTCTAGCTGCTTCTAATTTTGAATGTAAAACGGCTACTGTAGTTTTCCCTTCTCCTTTTATTGCTGATGTTATAACTATTACTTTATTTGATTTAATATCCATAAATTTTAAGTTTGTTCCTAATAATTCATAAC
>CAMTIW010000070.1 GCA_947072665.1 uncultured Fusobacteriaceae bacterium
CTCCTATTATTTGGCTATTTTTTGTTTTTTGTAGTACTCATAGCTGAGTAGTTACGTAGCTTTTTTTATAATACTAGAGCTGATGCTCCTTTTACACCTGCATCATTCCCTAGCTCTCCAAGTTTTATTTCTAACCCTTCCAAGACAATAGCTAAAGAATATTTTTTCAGTTTTTCTCTAACACCATCAAGTAAAATATTCCCAGCCAAGGCTACTCCACCACCAAGTATTAAAACTTCAGGATTTATTAGATTTAAAACATTTGAAAGACCTAATGCTAGGTATTCTGATTCATAATCTACTAAATCTAAAGCAAAAGAATCACCCTCTTTAGCTGCATCAAAAATTGTTTTTGCTTCCACAAGAGATAAGTTTCCATCTACCATATCATATATTAAATTATTTTTATTTACAACTAATCTAGATAGAGCTTCTCTAACTAATCCAGTGGCTGACGCATAAGCCTCAAAACACCCTTTTTGACCACATCCACAAAGCTTCCCATCTCTTTCTACCTTCATATGTCCTATCTCTCCACCGGCACCCTTATAGCCTGAAACCAGTTTCCCATCTACATATATTCCACCACCGATACCTGTTCCTAGAGCTACAGTTACACTGCTCTTACTCCCTCTTCCCGCACCGTATTTAGCTTCTCCAAGTGCTATAACATTAACATCATTATCTAATTTAACGTTCTTTACTCCTGAAATTTCCTGCATTAATAAACTTGCATTGGTACCTTTTTTCCATGGGAAATTAGCAAAAAATCCAACTACAGATTGATTTTCCACAGGTCCTGGAATTCCCATCCCTATACCACTTATTTTTTTTTCATCAATATTTAATTCCAATGCTAGCTCTTTTACAGTACGCCAAATTCGAGAAAAGCAATCTTCAATTCCATGTTGAGATAATGTTTTTATTGAATCACTTTTTAATAAGTCTCCTTTTTCATTTAAAATCCCTATTTTAGTATTTGTTCCTCCTAAATCTATTCCTACAACATAAGTCATATGGCAATTCTCCTTTTATAATTAAAATATAAAAGCCACTGTTCCCAGTGGCTTTTAGTTTAAATTAGTTGTTTACGTTATAGAAAACTCCTAATCCTTTATATTGAGCTACAGATCCTAACTCTTCTTCTATTCTTAATAGTTGGTTATATTTAGCCATTCTATCAGTTCTTGAAGTTGAACCAGTTTTGATTTGTCCTGCATTTGTTGCAACAGCTATATCAGCTATTGTAGCATCTTCAGTTTCTCCTGATCTATGAGACACAACTGCTGTAAATCCAGCTCTTTTAGCCATTTCTATTGCATCTAAAGTTTCTGTTAAAGTTCCTATTTGATTTAATTTTATTAGTATAGAGTTAGCTGCTTTTTCTTTTATTCCTCTACCTAACATTTCAGTGTTAGTAACAAAAAGATCATCTCCAACTATTTGGATTTTATCTCCTAATCTTGCTGTAAGTGCAGTAAATCCAGCCCAGTCATCTTCTCCTAATCCATCTTCGATAGATTTAATTGGATATTTTTCACATAAACCTGCATACCATTCTACCATTTCAGCTGAAGTTCTAACAACTCCACCCTCTCTTTTAAAGTGATATTCAAAATTTCCTGGTGAAACTTCTTTATAAAATTCTGTAGCTGCTGCATCAAGAGCAAAAGTTACGTCTACACCTGGTTTGTATCCAGCTTTTAAACAAGCTTCAACTATAATATCTAAAGCTCCTTCTGTTCCATTAATTTTTGCTGGTGCATATCCACCCTCGTTTCCTACATTTGTTGAATCTCCATTAGCTTTTAAAATTTTCCCTAAATTATGGAAAATTTCGCTTCCCATTCTCATAGCTTCTGTAAATGTTTTTGCTCCAACTGGTTGAACCATAAACTCTTGTACATCTACTGCTGAATCAGCATGAGAACCACCATTTAATATATTCATCATTGGTAATGGTAACTCTTTAGCATTTACTCCACCTAAATATTTATATAAAGGCATATCCATTGCTTCTGCTGCTGCTTTTGCTGTTGCTAAAGATACTCCAAGTATAGCGTTAGCTCCTAATCTTGCTTTGTTTGGTGTTCCGTCACAAGCTATCATTGCGTTATCTAAAGCTACTTGATTAAGTGCATCCATTCCTAAAACTAAATCTTTTAACTCTCCATTTACGTGTCCTACTGCTTTAAGAACACCATTTCCTAAATATCTCGCTTTATCTTTATCTCTTAATTCTACTGCTTCATAAGCTCCAGTTGATGCTCCAGAAGGAACTGCTGCTCTTCCTTTTGCTCCACACTCAAGTATTACATCTACCTCTACAGTTGGATTTCCTCTTGAATCAAGAATTTCTCTTGCTATTACATTTGCTATTCTAGTCATTGTCTTCCTCCTAAATTTTTATATTATATTTTTATTTCTATATAAAATGTGTTGAACTATTTTAAATCTTCACATTGTTTAGACTATATTTTTTTTAAATAAGTTTAAATTTACTTTATTGTTATAACTTTCATTGTATTTGCAGTTCCTTCTTGGTAAACTTGCTCTCCACAAGAAGCAACCATTACATCTCCAGCAACCAAACCAAATAGTTCTATTGCTTTCTCTTCTGCTAGTTTAAAAAATTCATCTATATTCATATCTTTTATTGCTAAACAAGAAGTTATTCCTCTTGAAAGCACTAATTGATTAGCTGTTTTTTCTGTATTAGTTATAGCTAAAATATGTGCTGTAGGGAAATATTTTCTAACTGCCTTTGCAGATCTTCCTGATTTTGTTCCTACAACTATAAGTTTAGCTTCTATAGCCTCTGCAACATCTACTGTTCCTTTTGCTATTGCCTCTGTTACTGCACTTATTCCTCCACTTCCAAAAGCATCAAAACATGGTATTAATGGATCTGTTTTTTCAGCTATTCTTGCCATTACTGTTACAGATTCAACTGGATATTTTCCTTTAGCTGTTTCTCCAGATAACATAACTGCATCTGTTCCATCAATAATCGCATTGGCAACATCTCCTGCCTCTGCTCTAGTTGGTCTAGGATTTTTTATCATGGAATCTAACATTTGCGTTGCTGTTATTACCATTTTACCTTCTTCATTACATCTTTCTATCATCATTTTTTGAGCAAAAGGAACTTCTTCCACTGGTATTTCTACTCCTAAATCCCCTCTTGCTACCATTATTCCATCAGAAAGCTCTAAAATTTCTTCGAAATTATCTAATCCTTCTTGATTTTCAATTTTAGAAATAATCTTTATATCAATTCCACCATTAGAATCTAAACACTCTCTTACTGCTCTAACATCATCAGCTTTTCTAATAAAAGAAGCTGCTACAAAATCAACATTTTGCTCACAACCAAATTTTAAATCTGAAAGATCTTTTTCTGATAGTGCAGGTAAACTTACAGAGACATTAGGTAAATTTACACCTTTATTTTCTCCTAAATCTCCATTGTTTTCAACAATACATCTAACTTCATTTCCCACAACTTCTACAACTGTCATTTCTAATAACCCATCATCTAACAATATCATATTCCCAGCTTTAAGGTCATTTGTTAACCCTTTATATGTAACTGCTACTCTTTTATTATTTCCTATTACTGTTTCATCTGTTGTTAGTGTAAAATTTTGTCCAGCAACTAAAGCGACATCTACTCCACCTTCTAATTTTATAGTTCTAATTTCAGGTCCTTTTGTATCTAAAAGTATTGCTACTCTTTTTCCAGTGGAAGCCATTACCTCTCTTATATTTTTTATTCTTATTCCATGTTCTTCATAATTTCCATGAGAGAAATTAAGTCTCATTACATTCATTCCAGCATCTATAAGTTTTCCTAACATTTCATGAGATTCAGTTTTTGGACCTATGGTACAAACTATTTTTGTTTTTTTCATGTTAAATCACCTCTATAATATTTTATTTTTTATTTCAAAATTCTTCTAAATTTTTACTATTTTATTTATAGTACACCCAAATATTTCCACTTCACCAATTTTAACCCAATCTACCTATTATGTCAAGAAAGTTCTAGGGTATTTTTTAATCGTTTTAAGATTAAATTTCCCGCTTAAGTATTATAATTTAGGTATTTTTTGTTTATTAGTAATCTCTTTATTTACAAGCTTTCTTAATATTAAAGAAAGAGTTAAAGATACAAATAAAATGTCTTCATTATAAACCTTATTTCTCCACCCTGAAAGTTCTTTATATAATTTTCTAAATTTTTTATAATAAGTTTTGTCATTTTTATTTTTTTCATATCTTCTATATACAATAACTTTATAAAAACTTAAAATTAATTTACTCAGTGCTATTCTTCCCAGCTTAGAATCAATTTTAAAATACTCATCTCTCAGTATAAAAGAAATTTTTTCCAGTGAATTCAAGGAATGCTCTGTTACCACAGACATTATTCCACCTATTCTCTGTCGATAAAAGTAAAATGCATAATCAAAATATTTAATTTTTTTAGCTTTTATATAAGCAAGAGTTGTAAAAAGACTATCTTCATGAAGTATTCCTTCCATAAAATAGAGATTATTTTTTATTAAAAAATCTCTTCTATATAAATCATCTACCACTTCTTCCCTAAAACATTTAGGTTTATTTAATGTTTCACTTAAAAAATCTATGCCAGTAAATATTTTTCCAGCTTTAATTTGAGAAGATCTAAATAATGATGTTCCTTTTTCTCCTTCTATATAATATCTCATATTTCCAACTATTATATCAATTTCACTTTCCTTTGTTCCTTCTTTAAAAAAATCTCTAAATATAATAGGGTCAATAAAATCGTCACTATCTATAAAAGATATATACTCTCCTTTAGCTACATTAATTCCTAGGTTTCTAGCTGATGAAAGTCCACCATTTTCTTTTTCTATGACTACTGTCTCTTCTGGATATTTTTTTTTAAATTTTTCAATAATTAGATAAGAATTGTCAAGAGAACCATCATTTACAAGAATAATCTCTTTTTTTATCCCCTCTATTTTATATAAACTCACTAAACATTCTTCTAAATATTCTTCTACCATATATATAGGTACTATTATACTAAGCTCCATATTCTTTCACCTTACCTCTATATATTTCAATTATTATTTCATCTTGAAACTCCTTCATAACTTTTTCTCTACCTAACACTCCAAATAATACTCGCTCTTTTTTAGATAAATTTATCAATTTTTCCATTCCTTCCAAAAGTGAAGAAACTGATTTTGGCTCGACTAAATATCCTGTTTTTCCATCTTCTATAATTTCTTTACAACCAGTTACATAAGTTGCTACTAAAGGTTTTTCCATGGCTGCTCCCTCTAGTAATACCATGGATATTCCCTCTCTATATGATGGTAAAACAATACAATCGCAATTTTTTACTATATTAGGGACATCATTAGTGGTTCCTAAATAAATTAAACTCCCTTCTTCTTGAATTTTTTTCATTTCCAATTCATCTACTCCTGAACGTTGTGATTCTCCCAATGCACCTAAAAATTGGCATTCAATATGAGAGCCATATTTCTCTTTTAATATTTTTGCAGCTTTTGCATATTCTCCAAAACCTTTATCATAAAAAGCTCTTGCTATCATTAGGAATATTATTTTATCATCATCTCTTTCAGATATTATTGGTCTATATTTTTTTATATCCACACCTTCACTGGGTAGAATAAAAACTTTGTTTTTTCCTACTATCTTTTCTTCTATTAACAGTAGCTTATCATCATTATTTAGAACCCAAACTTCACTGGGAAACATTAGTGAAAATTTATATAAAATTTTCACTAATGTAGATATTAACCCTTTATTCACAAAAGAATAACCCAAACCTGTTAATATAGCTATATTTTTTTTATTTAAAATTTTAGCAGCTAAAGTTCCGAAAATATTTAGTTTAATTGTGTAGTGAAATATTAAATCAGGGTTTTCTTTTCTATATATTTTTAATAGAGTTATCATAAGTTTCAAATCTTTAATTGGATTTATCCCTCTTTTATCCACTGCTATATCAATCACTTTCACACCCAATTCTTTTTTCATATCTATTCTTCCATCATCTGGAGCAATCACTATAATTTCATGTCCATCTTCAACTAGTTTTTTTATTACTCTTCCTCTGAATATATAAATATCCCAAAGTTTATTCGCTACAAATATTATTTTCACTAATTCACCAACCTTAATATAAAATAAGTAGTTCTCTTTTTTTCCCCTCTTCTCTATATTTAACTGCTAATTTTAAAAGTTCTGCTTTTTCTTCATAAGTTTTATGCTCTAGAAACATATTCTCATAACCATAGACTATTTTATTCCCTTGAAAAGTAAAAAAGTTAAAGTTTTTTAACCCTATAAAACTTAAAGCTAGAATAAATAATACTATTTTTATTACTCCAGAGGAACTTTCAACTATAATTGGAAAAATTAACCAATATGAAAAAACAAAAAGAAGTGATAGTCTGATTGATATTATTGATAGTTCTGAACAGAATAAAAAAATAAAGATATAAATATATGCGCTATTTTCAAATATTAAAAATAGTTTTCTGTATTTTTTATTTATAAAATTTGAACTTATATATACAGTAATAAAAAGTATAACTCTTTCTAAAAGAAAAATATTAACTATATTTCTCTTTCCTTGAGGTATTATAGCTAGATAGGTCTCTATTTTTGAAAAGTTAATTTTTTTCAAAAAATCCACTATCAAAGTATAATCTGAGCAATAATATATTATTCCCAGTATAAAAGTTCCAACTACAATATTTTTATTCCAATCTCTATCCAATATGAAATACAAAAAAATATATATTATAGAAGTTATATGAAAAGTCATTCCTAGGATATTTAAACATAGAAAAACTATAATTTTTCTCTCTTTTAATGCTTTTACAGAAACTAAAAATAAAAGTATACTTTTTACATTTCTTAACAAATCAACTTCTAATGATAGGCCTGATATTCCTAAATATAAAAAAAGTGAAAAAATAGGATAGGGTGAATATTTTCTAAATATCCATCCAATTAATATAAAATCTATTAGGCTGTTTAATCCTATAAAAAAATTGAAGTTAGGATAAATTTTTTTCACCAAAATTACAAATAATCTATAACCTTCCTCATATTTAAAATTTAAATTATAAAAATCCTTATAATAATTATACCAATCCCAACCTACCAAATATCTAGTCATAAAAACTATTGCTATAATAGCTATTAAAATAAAATATATTAGTTCTTTTTTTTTACTCTCAATAAATACATCAAACATGCTACCTATCAATAATAAAAATCCAATTATCCCATATATGGTCATAGGTTTATTTCCTCATATAATTTCAAATACTTACTATTACTTATTTTTAAAGAGTAAACTTCACTTCTTGCCAGTTCTTTTTTTATTATTTCATTTTTATAAGCTTCATTTTCTAAACTTAATATTTTTTTTGCAAGCTCTAAATTATTTCCCAATGAAAATAAAATTCCAGCTCCTTTAACTACATCACTTAGCCCTGGTACATTACTTGCTAACAGTGGTGTGCCACATGCCATAGCTTCTACTGCTGTTATTCCAAAACCTTCAAAATAAGATGATTGAACTGCTATATTAGTAGTTTTTAAAATCTCTCCAACATCTTTTCTCATTCCTAAAAATTGTACTCTTTTTTCTATTTTTAAAATTCTAGTTAATTCTTTTAGTTCTTTTTCTCGTTCACCTTCACCTACAATTAGTAATTTATATATTTTAGGGAGTAAGACCATGGCCCTAAAAAGAGTCTCATGATCTTTAGCTTTTTCCAATCTTGAAACCATTGTTATTATAATATCTTCATTTTTTAAATTTAATTTTTTTCTATCTAAGGGTTTTAATTTTTTTAAATAATCTAAATTTACACCATTTTCTATAACTGGATATTTATCTTTATTACTATCATCTAACCAACTAATTAAACTCTCTTTTACTGCTTCTGAAATACATATTATTTTTTTATATTTTGAAAAAATAACTCTATCTAAATATTTAAACATATTATTTTTTCTTCTATTATTCCATGTACTATGTTCAGTTGTTATATAACTTCTATTTTTAGAAAAATCTAGACATTTAGCTAATCCAGTCCAAATTTGTGAATGTATTAAATGGCTATGGACAACATCATATTTCCCTTTTTTTATTTCTTTTAAAATTTCAAATATATTTAAAATTGAAGTTTTCGAATTATATTTACAACATTTATATGAAATATCAAAAACTTTATGCTTATCATATAAAATAAATAAATCCACTATATGACCTTCTAATTTTTGAAGAGGTATTAATTCTGTTAAAAGTTTTTCTGCACCTCCTAATTCTAAAGAGGTTATTATATGAAGTATTCTCATTATTTAGCTCCTTTTTTTTAAAAATAAAAAAATATAACTCTCTATATATCTCAATAAAAATTTTACTTTATTATATAGAGGAATAGGATAAGTTAACATTTCTTTATAATATAGTTTAAATCCTTGGGGATTTTCTTTTATTAATCTATTAAAATTTTTAGTATACCCATCTGGGATATATTGAAAATAATATATTATTTCATTTATATATCTTAGATTATATTTTTTTCCTATTCTATTCCAAATTAATCCTTCTGGTATAAATTTTTCACCTTTGATTTCTGGAAAAACAAATTTTTTTTCTCTCAAAATTGAAGTTTTAAATATTTCTGCCTTATCTCCCAAAATTTTTTTATTATAAAAAATTTCAATAGGTGTGGAATCTATTATTGCTTTAGGAAACATTGTTAAATCCTTCTCTAATTCAATATTTTTTTTTCTAAAAACCATACCTGCAAATTCTTTGGGTAGATTTTTATAGACATTAATTATTTTTTCTATGGCATTACTATCTAAATAATCATCACTATCAACTATGAAGAACAAGTCTTTTTGGCTTATTTCAACTCCCTTGTTAATAGCCCTCATTTTCCCACCATTAGATATTTTTTTATAAATTATTTCTATTTTATTTTCTTTTATATAGTTTTGTATTAATTTTTCTGTATTATCACTAGAACCATCATCAATTATTAACCACTGAAACTTCATATTACTCTGTTTTTTTAAGCTCTCATAAAGCTTTGGAAGAGTATAGGCTCTATTAAATGTAGGGGTAAAAACTGTTATCATTCTTTATCTCCTTTATTCAACATTGAAATATTTAAAATATCCAAGTTTTATAATTTATTAGACCATAATCATAGATACCATTATACAACCTATAAAATAAATATAATATCAAAATAAAAACTGTTAAATATCTATAATTCTCATTTTTTATTTTAAAAATTAAATAAGGAATTACAATAACAATCCCCAATCTAAAATATTCTAAAAATCTTAATACAATAGCGTATCTAAAAAAAATAGTAAATATTATAAGTGAAAAAAAACTCATATTGCAAAAAATAATGTCTTTTTTTTCTAAAGTTATTTTTTTCTCTTTAAATATAACTTTATATAAAATTATATTTAAAATCAATATTTCCAAATACTCTCCAATATTACCGCTTTCTTTTATATTGGAGTATCTTAAAATTCTTTCTGTAAGTCCAAATAAATCACTTTTTATATAGAATATCAAACTAGAAAACAGAGTTAATACCCCAGCACCTAAAAAGCTCAATATTATTATTTTTTTTTTAGGTTTCAATTTTAATAAAAAATACATAGGGAAAATAATAATAGCACTTTTATGAAATAAAAAAGCTACTATACAAAAAATTATATATTTTATAAAATTATCTTCTAAAATATATTTTATCCCTATCCAAAATAAAATTATAGCTATAAAATTTCTCAGAATAGTAAAATTTTGCCAAAAATAGAATAATGAAAAGTAAATTAATAGACATAAAGTTGGTTGTTCTGAATACTCTATAAAAAGATAATAAAGTATAAATATAAATATAAAAGATAGAATCATTAAAAATCCATTATAATTCAAACCTAATATATGACAAAAATTTCTAAGTTTTACAAATCCAATTTCATATCCATAGGGATTTTGATTTTTAGGAAGGTTATAAAAATACTCATAGACATAATAGTCATATCCTCCTATTCCCTTTCTTAATCCACCAAATAAAAATAAAAAGACTGTAGGTATTAAAAGCATCTTTTTTTCATATTTTGTTCCTGAAAAAAATATAAATTGCAGAATTAAAAGAGTAAATATTAGTAAAAGTATCATCATTTTTATTTACCTCATTTTTATTTTTTTTTTAGAACTTCTTCTAAAATCTCCTGAATAAAAACTCCTATAATACCTAATAAAAATCCTATAATTGTAAAAAGTAGAATAATTATAGATTTCTGTCCATTAATTTTATTTACTCTATCACTTTTTAATATTAATGGAAAACTTCTTTCATTATTTATTATTTCATATAAAATTTTGTTTTTTATTTCTATGTTATTTTCATTTTCTAATTTATTTTTTAAGAATTTCAAATTAC
>CAMTIW010000071.1 GCA_947072665.1 uncultured Fusobacteriaceae bacterium
CTTTTAAGTATTTTAATTTCGTTATTATAATATTGTTTTGTCATTGAAATATTCTTTGTAAGATTCTCACTTTGTATAAATGATTTATATTTTTTCAAATCAATATCTTCTATTAATTTTATTTGAAAAGTTATATCCTCATAATTATATGCTAATGTGCTCACACCTTTTTTATTTTTTTCAGAGAATGTAATATCTTCAAATAAATATTTCAAAGTATTATCAAATAAGTCAATAAAATTCTGATATGAATAATTTTTAAAGTTTTCTTCTGTTATATCTAACATAGGAATTATTTCTTTTATCGAGTATTTTTCTTTATAATTTTTTATCCCTTCATTTGTTATCTCTTCAAGAGCTAATTCTCCTGATTTTATATCTCTAGTTTTTAAACTTATTATATATTGTGAAGGAGTATATGCATAAACTTTCCCTTCCGTTATAGCTTTTTTCGAAGCTTCTTCTATTCCCGCTGGAATTACCCCTTTAATATTAATTTCTTTATTAAAATTTGAAAAGTTTTTAAATTCATCTTGAAATTTATATTGAGTATATGCTTTTGAAAGAATAGAAACTGGTAGTATATTATTTTTTATAAAATTACTCCCATTTGGATTCTTTCCTTCTGAAATTTGAGCATAATCATATTGAATTATAGTCTCCACAATCTTATTATTTTTAATATTATAAAATGCTATGATAGAAGATATTATCCCTACTGTTATAAATGTTAATAATATTGTTATCTTATGTTTTATTAAAATTTGGAATAACTCTATTAAATCAATTTCATCATCCTCAACAAAATTACCTTCATAATTTTTTACCTCATTTTTACAGACCTTGTTCATCATTCACTCCCTAAATATTTTTTAAAATTTGATAGATATCGAAACAATTATATCATATAAATCAATTATAGTGTAATTTTTTATTTAAACTCGTATATTTTTGCATATCTAACTCTAATTTTTTAGCTATATCAATATGCTTTTATTCAACCATTCTAATTAATATTATTTTTCATCTATACATTTCATCATAATACTTTTGATAATCTCCACTAGCAACTTCTTCCACCCAGTCCTGGTTATCTAAATACCATCTAATAGTTTTTTCTATCCCTACCTCAAATGATGTTTCTGGGTACCAACCTAATTCTGTTGTTATCTTTGTTGGATCGATTGCATATCTTTCATCATGACCTAATCTATCTGTTACATAACTTATTAAATCATAATTTATATTCTTTATATCTGTTTTTAATATCTCTTGATATTTAGATTCTTTTTTCATTATCTCTAATATTTTATCAATTGTTAACTTTACTATGTTTATATTTTCCTCTTCATTAAATCCACCAATATTGTATATCTCATTTTGCATTCCAAAAGTTATTACCATATCTATTCCTTTACAATGGTCTTCAACATATAGCCAATCTCTTACATTATCTCCCTTTCCATATACTGGCAATTTTTTTCCACATAAAATATTTTTTATTATTAGTGGTATCAATTTTTCTGGAAAATGATATGGCCCATAATTGTTCGAACATCTTGTTATATTAAAAGGTAAGTGATATGTTTCCCCGTAGGCTACAACAATCATGTCCGAAGATGTTTTTGATGCTGAGTATGGACTTCTTGGGTCTAAAGGTGTTTTTTCTGTGAACATATTCGTTCCATATGTTTTTAAGTTCTCTCTTCCTTCAACTACTTTTTTTACTTCTTTAGATAATTTTAATTCAACTGCATGACTATAATTTTTAGACAAGCTTCCATATACTTCATCTGTTGATACATGATGAAATTTTTTACCAGTTTTATATATAGGATAACCTTTTTCATTTTTTCCTATACTCCAAAATTTTTTAGCTATTTCTAAAAGGTTTTGTGTCCCTAATATATTTGTTTCTAAAAATATCTGTGGCTCTGCTATACTTCTATCCACATGAGATTCTGCTGCAAAATTAACAACATAATCTATATCATGTTTCATAAATATATTCTCTACTAAATCTTTATTTCTTATATCTCCCTTATAAAATTCTACTCTTTTATCTTTTAACTCTTCTTTTATTGTTCCTAAATTTCCAGCATAAGTTAATGCATCTAATATTATTATTTCTATATCTATATATTTTTTTAACATATATTTTACAAAATTTGAGCCTATAAATCCTGCTCCACCTGTTACTAAGTATCTTTTCATCATAGTTCCCCCTTCTTTCGCAGCTCGTTTAGAAATCTATCTACTCCACTTTCCCAAGATGGAATTTTCTCTCCTATTACTGCTTCTAATTTACTACTATCAAGTTTTGAATATCCGGATCTCTTTGCTGATAACACAAAATCACTGCTCTTAGCTATATTTAAAGTTCCTTTCCATCCAATAGAATTCAAAACATATTTTGCTTGGTCATATTTTGAAGCTATTCCATTATTGCTTAAATGATACAATCCATATTTTTTAGTTTTTATTAACTCCCAAGAATATTTTGCAAGGTCATAAGAATAAGTTGGCGCTGATATTTGATCAGCTACAATTGATATAATATTCTTAGTTTTACTCCAATTAATTACTTGTTTAACAAAATTATTATTTCCTACTCCAAATACCCATGAAGTCCTAATAACAAAAGATTTTTCGTAAGATTCTAAAACTAGACTTTCTCCAAGTTTTTTAGCTTTAGAATAATTATTTAATGGATTTGAAATGTCTTGTTCAGTATAGGGTTCTTTTTTAGTTCCATCAAAGACAAAGTCTGTGGAATATGTTATATAATCTGCACCTATTTCTTTAGCAATTAATGCTAAATCTCTTGGTGCATAAGCATTTAATTTATAACATATTTCTTTTTCTTCTTCTGCTTTATCAACATTATTATAAGCAGCACAGTTTATTATTAAAGTTATTTTTTTTCCCTCTACAAAACTATATATGGATTCTGTATTAGTTACATCCAATTTTTTACTTCCTGTAGCTATAAATTCTATGTTTTTTTCTTTAAATAGTCTTTGAAAATCATGACCTAGTTGACCATTGCCACCTATTATTAATATCATTTTATCACAACTTGACTTTTCTTAAATTCTTTTAAACTCTGTTGATTTTTATCTTTTTCAGAAAGAGTTATTGTTTCTCTGCATAAACCATATTTTTTTAAATTCCACTCTATATTAAGGTCTTCGTCTTCCCATAAAATACCAGAATCAAATTCAGGTGCATAATAATCTGTACATTTATATAATAGTTCTGTATCATCTTGAAGTGTCAAATATCCGTGGGCGAAACCTGCTGGAATATACAACTGCCTTCTATTTTCCTCTGTTAATTCCACTGAATAATAATTTCCAAAAGTAGTACTATCTTTTCTAATATCCACTACAACATCTAAAACTCCACCTCTTGTTACTCTCACTAATTTACCTTGAGCACGAGATGTTTGGAAATGTAAACCTCTCAACACACCCTTTTTAGATTTAGAATGATTATCTTGAACAAATTTTTCATTAATTCCAATATCATGAAAATCTCTTTCTGAATAAGTTTCCATAAAAAATCCTCTTTCATCAGAAAAAATAATAGATTCAATAATAAAAAGCCCTGAAATTCCAGTTTTTTCTTTTTTAAACTTAATCATTATTTTATCAACTCCAATAAATATTTTCCGTATTCTGACTTAATAAGTGGTTTTGCTAACTCTTTTAATTCCTCACTACTTATCCAATTATTTTTATAAGCTATCTCCTCTAAACATGAAACCATTATCCCTTGTCTACTTTGAATTGTTTTTACAAAATTAGATGCTTCTAATAAACCGTCATTAGTTCCAGTATCTAGCCATGCCATACCTCTTCCTAAAGATATTACGTTTAAATGCCCTTCTTTTAAATACATCTCGTTAAGAGTTGTTATTTCCAACTCACCTCTTTCTGAAGGCTTTACTTTTCTGGATTTTTCTATAACACTAGCATCATAAAAATATAGACCAGGTATTGCAAAATTGGATTTTGGGTTTTTAGGTTTTTCCTCTAAAGAAAGAACTTTCCCTAGCTCATCAAATTCAACTACCCCAAATAAACTAGGATGTTTTACATAGTAACCAAATATTGTAGCACCTTTTGTTCTTTTAGCAGCTTCTTTTAACATTCCAGTAAAACCATGACCATAAAAAACATTATCTCCCAAAATCAATGCACAAGGTTCATTTCTTATATAACCAATATCATCTGCTATATGAAAAGCTTGAGCCAGTCCTTCTGGTTTATTTTGTATGGCATAAGTGAATTTCATTCCTAAATCTTTTCCTGTACCTAAAAGTTTCTCAAATATTTTAATATCGTCTATTGTGGATATAATTAATATCTCCTTTATTTCAGCTAGCATAAGAACAGAAATGGGATAATAAATCATAGGCTTATCATAAATTGGTATTATTTGTTTTGATATTGCTTTAGTCACTGGATAAAGGCGAGTCCCTGAACCACCAGCTAATATTATTCCTTTCATTATTATACCTCTCATTTAAATTCACTAAAAAATTTATATTTTAAAATAAAAAATAATGATAGATTTTATAAAAATCTACCACTATTTTTATTAAACTAACTGATTCATTATACTCTAAAACTATAGTTTCTTCAATTATATCTTTTTTTATTTCTTACATCAAATTGTATTCTGTCAAGATAGTAGACAGATTTTACGTAACTACTCAGCTGTGAGTACTACAAAAAACAAAAATAGCCAAATAATAGGAGGTTTCTATACATTTTGAAAACATTTTTCTTCATTGTAGCAATTTTTCTTAAATTCTTCTATATAAGTTTTTTTTATTTTAGACATAATATCACTTCCTTTATTTTATACCAAGTGAATACTTACGTCCACATTCTTATACTAACACCATTAGCATAATTTAATGAGGTATTTTCTAAAAAAATCAAAGTATAATCTACCTATCATCTTGACAAAGTATCAATATTAAAATAATGATTTGTGAATAAAAAAGAATCTCTTTTTATTGTAAATACTTTTAAAACAAAGTATAATGTGAATAGATTTCTAATATTTAATTGATAAAATATCAATTTTTTTAATAATAATAAGAAAGAGAGGAAACTATGAAAATAAAAAGTTTTAAATATAAAAATAAAGATAAAAATTGGGAAATAGAAGAAGTTAATTTTAATAATATTAATTTGATAGTAGGTCAAAATGCAACAGGAAAAACTCGTGTTATAGAGGCTATAAAAAATTTATCAAGCTTATTATGTGGTAATAAAGCTACTATACTTAATGAAATATTTGAAATTTTATTAAGAGAAGAAGAAAGTAATATTGAGTATAAATATTATCTTGAAAAAGAGGGTATAAATATAATAAAAGAAAAATTTGAAGAAATTAAAGATAATAATAAAAAGTTATTATTAGAAAGAGACAAGAAGGGAGAAGGGAAAATATTTTCTACAAAAGAAAATAATGATATAGAATTTGGAATTCAAAATACCCAATTAGCAATAGTTTTTAAAAATGATAAAATCCATCATAATTATATAAAAAAAATTGTAGGTTGGGCAGAAAATAGTATATTTTATGCTTTTGCTGGAAACTTAGGGAAATTGGATTTTTATTCTTTAGAAGAAAGAGAAGAAGACTATTCATTAAAAGATACTGAAAAAGTTGTAAAAAATTATGTAAAAGCAAGAGAAAAACATGGCAAAAAATTAGATGAAAAAATAATCTTTGATCTTAAAAAAATCGGATATTCTATAAATAAAATAGGAACATTAAAAATAAGTAAATTAGAATTTTTATATGTAAAAGAAGATGATTTAAAAAAATCAACATATCAATACGAAATGTCACAAGGAATGTTTAGAGCTTTATCAATAATAATACAGTTAAATATATGTATAATTGATAATAAAGGGGAATTAATTGTGATTGATGATATAGGGGAAGGACTTGATTATGAAAGATCAACTAATCTTATAAATTTAATAATCGAAAAAATAAAAGAATCAAAAGGGCAAGTTCTTATGACTACAAATGACAGATTTGTTATGAATAATGTTGCTTTAGAATTTTGGCAAGTAATAAAACGAGAAAATGGAAATATAAAATTTTATAATATAATAAATTCGAAAGAAAACTTTGAGGATTTTGAATATACAGGATTAAATAATTTTGATTTTCTAGCAAGGAAATTTTATTTAGGAGAAAATAATGAAAATTAATTATGAAAATTCTAAAAAAATGTGTATATTCGTAGAAGGTCAAACAGAACAAATTTTTATAAAAAAACTAATTCAAGAAATAGCTTCAATAAAAGAAGTGACCGTAGAACTTTTTATAGCTAGAGGCGGAAACAAAGTTGAACGGAACATTTCTCAAATTGATCAACAAAAAGAAAAGATTTTATATTCAAATTGTGGATAGTGGAACTGACAATAGAGTAGTCAGTGATGTATTAGATAATGCTGATAAATTAGATAAATTAAAAAATATTTGTAATAGAGAAGTTTCTCAGTTAGCTATTGAATCAAAAATTCATATTGTTGTTAAAGAGATTGAAACTTGGTTTTTAAAAGAATATAGCCATTTAGAAAAAGTAGATTCTAGATTGACAAAAGAGTATATAAAGAATTTGGGGTTTGATTTAGAAGAGGATGACTTAGAAATGGACGATAAATATAATAAGCCTTCTGAAGTTTTAAAAATGATATATCAATCAGTATCAAGAACTTATAATAAAGAAAAAAAACGTGTAGAAGGATTAGTTGAAGAATTAGATTACGAGAAGCTTTATATAGAAATTCGTTTAAAATTAAAATCATTAAATGAGTTCATAATAGAATTAGATAGTTTTTTTACAAATGCATGAGACTGTTTCAAGTTTCGTATAAACAGTAAATTGTTTAATTTTTTTGTTTTTATGGTATCACTACATATACTCATGATTAATCTCTTTTCGCTGACGTTTAATTTACGTTTTTCCTCAGCATATTGATTTTATCATAAGTTTCTTTTTTTCATGACTTTTAGGACAATTGATTAAGTATTATAATTGTATTACAAATATAGAGAAGGAGGTTTTTATATGTCTATTATATCTATTAGATTAAACAATGATGAAAAAACATTATTAAAAAAAGTTGCTGATTTTGAAGAAATTGATCTTTCAAGTTACATAAAAAAAATTGTATTTGAGAAATTAGAGGAAGAATACGATTTAAAACTTGCTGAAAATGCATATAAAATTCATACAGAATCTAATCAAAAAACACATTCTTTTGAAAGTGTAGTAGAGGAATTAGGAATTGATATATGAAAAAGTATAAGGTTGAGTTTTCAGAAATCTCTTTAGAACATCTAAAAAAACTAGATAAATCAATCCAAACAATTATATTAAAATGGATAAAAAAAAATCTTATCGATTGTAGTAATCCAAAAACTCATGGAAAAGCATTAATAGGAAATAAAAAAGGATTTTGGAGATATAGAGTTGGCAATTATAGATTACTTTGTAATATACATGATAATGTGCTTACTATATTGATTCTTGAAATAGGATATAGGAGTGAAATTTATAAATAATTTTAAATACTACATAAATAACTAATTTTTCAGCTTCAGAAACTTTTTGTGCTTCCTCTAAAGTTGGATAATCTAAATAAACTAAATTTGAATACTCTATATTTAACTCTTTTAAATTAGCTGCTTCTTGAAATACGCTTAATCCTCTTCTTATATGACTTGCACTACTTATAAGTGTTACCTTCTCAGGTTTTAAAGTTGCTAAAATTTCAGTTGAATAAATTGCATTTCCAACAGTATCTTTAGCCAAGTCATCCATGTAGATTAGTTTAGGTAGAACACCTTTTTTTGCAATTATAAACGCTGTTCTTTTATTTCCATCCCAAAACCATTGATTTGTAATTATATGACAAAATAACTTTAATATATTTTCTTCTATATTTTTAGTTTCTGATAAATTATTTTTTAAAAATTCTTTTAAATCGTCTTCATATGGAATTTCTACTTCGATATACTCACTTGTAACAGTATTCTTTTGATTTCTTAATTCTCCAACAAATAATGCTTGATTTTTTGCAAGTCTTGCATTTATATCAATAATATATTCTAAAGTTAAAGGTTCATCCAAAGTTATTTTCATATGATTCCAAGCTTCTGATAAATCTATAAAAATTCTTGCTTCATAAATAAAATTTTTTTCAAAAGTTTTATACTCTACAATAGCTCTTAAATTTTTATTATTCATTTCTAAATTTTCTAAAATAGCCATAGATGAAGTTGCTTTTTCAAGATATTTTTCTGCTTTTTTTCTATTAAAGTTCCTATTTTTTTTCTTTTTCATCTTTTATATGTATATATCTATCATCATGTCCATATGTTCGTATATTTTCTCTTATTTTTGAGGTTATTGGAATATAAATAAAAAATCCCTCACAGAAAAAGTAAATTCCTATGTTCTCACTATGAAGTTTAGGATATCTCATAGTTATATATTTAAAATACTTGTCTTTTTACTTTATAATTTTAATTTTTTTCATCTTTTCTCCCAGTATTAAAAAGGGTATTCAATAATTATTGAACACCCTTTTTATTCCCACTATGGCATGGGTTCTCCAATACATTATAGTTCCTACTCAGGTAAGGATTCTCCAATTTGTTATTCCTACTATATTAGAAAAGCTACAGCTATTAAAAATCTCTACTATGGTAAGAATCTTCGTAATTTATTATAAAAAATAATTCTTTCTTATAATAAATATATTTACATAATCTTATATATATTATATATAATAACATTGTTATTATTTTATGTCAATCTAAATTATTTGATTAATTATTCCTTGACATCAAACAAGAGTTTTAGATACAAATGGTACTCCAATTAAAGGACTCTATGCTGCTGGAGAGGTTACTGGGGATATACATGGGAAAAATCGTTTAGGAAGTAATGCCATTGCTGATATAACAGTTTTTGGAAAAATATCAGGACAAACAGCTGCAAAAAATTAAAATAAAAAATAAATTAGAAAGAAAAGTTTTTAACAATATTTTTTTTAAAGATAAAACAATTATTAAATTTTCTAAACATAGTGATTCTTTTAATTTAATAGGTGTAGTTTTTCTACCGATTAATACTCTTTTTATTTAATAATCAAAGCATTTCTATTATGTGAAATATTTCCTATTGTTCAATTTTTTTTAGAAAGTGTTACAAAAAAATGAGTGAAATTTAATTCCACTCATTTTTTTTGTAAATTATTAAATATATTCTATTTATAGTTTATTTTCACAATCATTTCCTTTTATAAAATCATTTAAATTCTCATAAGATATCTCTATCATATTTGTTAAAGCTTCATCTGTATATGAACCTATATGTGGAGTTACTAAAGCTCTTGGATATAAAGATAATAATTTCTCCACAGTTGGATCTATCTCTTTCCCTTCCATATTCTTAAAAAAGAATTCTTTTTCGTTTGAGAATACATCTGTACCATATCCACCAATTTTTTTAGACTCTAACCCTCTTATTATAGCATCTACATCTTGTAATTCTCCCCTTGCTGTATTGATTATAATAATATTATCTTTCATTTTAGAGATAAGTTCATCATTGATTAAATTATCATTTTTTCCTTTTATATAAGGACAATGTAAAGTTATTATATCTGCATTTTTTACTAATTCATCCATAGTAACATATTCTAATATAGACTTTGCTTCTTCATTTTCATAGATATCATAAGCTAGAACTTTAGAACCCAATCCTTTAAAAAGCTTAGCAGTGGTAAATCCAATTTTACCAGTACCTATTACACCAACTACTAAATTTCTTATTTCTGGACTAAACATATACTCATCCACAACAAAATTTTTACTTCTTGTTCTATCAACCATATAAGCACCTTTTCTCACAAGATTCATGGCAAAAGTTATAGCTAACTCTCCAATGGCGTTAGGTGAATATCTAGGTACTCTAGCCATCTCAAAACCTAATTCTTTAGCTACATCTAAATCGATATGGTTATACCCTACTGTTCTTGTTAATAAATATTTCACACCATATTTTTTCATTTTATTTAGATTTTCTTTATTAGCTGGACAATTAGCTCTTAACATAACAGCCTCATGACCTTCTACAAGGTCTATATTTTTATCATTTAATAATTCTTCTACTAAAGTAAGCTCATATCCAAATTTATTTAACTTTAGAAAAAAATCTTTTTCTACTTTTCTAACTCCATAACATATTAATTTCATGTTAAATAACCTCCATTTTTTTATTAAACTATGCAAATACTTGTAATGATTTAAGTACTTCTAATAC
>CAMTIW010000072.1 GCA_947072665.1 uncultured Fusobacteriaceae bacterium
GAACAATATATAGCTCAATAATTAATCAAAGTATTCTTTTACAAATTAAAAGAGAATGATCCTATATTGAGTCATTCTCTTTTGTATAGAATTTTTTATCTCTTAATACTCTCTTATTTATAAAGTTTTAAAGCTTCTATTCCCTTTAAAAAATAATTCCAAGTATTTTGAATAGAACTAATACTTACAGATTCCTCTGGAGTATGAGCTCCTCTTATATTAGGACCAAATGAAATAATATCTACACCTGGTATTTTTTCAGAAAGAACACCACATTCAAGACCAGCATGAATAGCTTTTATTCCTGCTTTTTTCCCAGTTGTCTTCTCATATACATCTAAGAAAATATCTCTTAGTTCTGAATTTGGATTGTATTGCCAAGCTGGATAATGGTCTGTATCTGTGAAAGAAATATTTAATGTTTTTGCTAAAACTTTTAAAGTTTCTATCATTTCTATTTTTTTACTAGCAACTGACCCTCTAATAGCACTTCTGAAAATAATACTATTTTCATGCTGTTCTATAACACCTAAATTCAATGAACTTTCAACTAATCCTTCAATATCTAAACTCCATGAATTAATTCCAGATGCATGTAAAATAATAGCATCTATTATAGTATTACTAGTTAATTCATTCATAACTTTAGTTATTTTCTTAGCTGTTAACTCTACAACTACTGAAGCATCAGAAACTCTATATTCATCTTTAAATATATCTTCCATTTTTTTTGTTATTGAATTTAACTTTTCTAAGTTACAAGAATTAGTAACTATAGTAGCGTTTGCTTCTCTTGGAATTGCATTTGCTTTAGCTCCACCATTAATTTCAGATATATTAAATTTAATATCTTTTCTAATTTCATTTAAAACTCTACCTAATAATTTATTTGAGTTTCCTTTTTGTAAATGGATGTCTGCACCTGAATGTCCACCCTGAAGACCTTTAATTTGAACTAAAAAACCTTCTTCTTTATCCTGAATGTCGCCCCATTGGATTGGGATTTCTAAATTCCCGCTAGCTCCTCCTGCACAACTTACATAAATTTCTCCTTCCTCTTCTGTATCCAAATTTAACATAAGTTTCCCTGTTAAAAGAGACCCATCTAAGTTGATGGCACCTGTCATTCCCATTTCTTCATCTGCTGTTATTAATACTTCCAGTGCTGGATGAGGTAAATCTGAATCTAAAAGAGCAAGAGCAAAAGCAACAGCAATTCCATTATCAGCTCCTAATGTTGTTCCTGTTCCTTTTATTAAATCTCCATCTATTCTAAGTTTTATTCCTTCTTTATCAAAATCATGAACTGTCTCTTGATTTTTTTCACAAACCATATCCATATGACCTTGTAAAATAAGAGTTGGTACATGCTCATAACCAGTTGTTGCAGGTTTTTTTATAATTACGTTTAAAAATTGATCTTGAATAACTTCTAATTTTCTATCTTTGGCAAATTTAACTAACCAATCACTAACTTTCTGTTCTTTTTTAGATGCTCTAGGAATTGAGTTTAATTCTTCAAAATATCTCATAACTCCTGCTGGTTCTAGATTTTTTAAAACATTCATTTAAATACCTCCTGATTTTTATTTAATTATCTATTTTAATAATATAACCTATTCATAGTATAACAAGTTTTTCTATAAAATTCAAACAAAGAAAATAATATTTTACAATGTAACATAAGTTACAGATTTATTTATATATTTATTGTATAATAACCTCATAAGAAATTGATAGAATAAAAATAAATATATAAGAGGTGTAATATGAAAAAAGAAATTAATATAAAAAATACAGTTAAAGAAATAATCACAAAATTTCCAGAATTAATAGATATTTTTTCCAGTAAAGGATTTTCTGGTTTAGATAACCCAAGTAACTTAAACCTTCTAGGTAAAATCTCTTTAGAAATGGCACTTAATATGAAAAAAATTAATGTTAATTCATTTAAAGAAATACTGGAAGAGAAAATAAATGAGAATTTATACAATGTAGACCTTGCTCTTATAGAACAAAAAAAAATAGAAGGTGCTTTGACCTTAACAGGGCTCCTTCCTTGTCCTGTAAGAATACCTCTACTAGAAGAATTTAAAAAATTCTTAGATAAAAATCCAAAACTACAGGTAAATTATGAATTAAAAGCTGCTTCTTCTGGATTAGATTGGTTAAAAAATGATGTAATAAAAGCTAACCATCCAGATAAATTAGCTGATATGTTTATTTCTGCTGGTTTTGACTTATTCTTTGACCAAGAACTAATGGGTAAATTCAAAAAAGAAGGTATATTTAAGGACCTTTCTGGTATTGAAAACTATAATACAGATTTTAATAATGAAAGAATTAACTTAAAAGATTCCAGTGGTGATTATTCCATGATAGCTGTTGTTCCTGCAATATTTTTAGTAAATAAAGATGAATTAGGAGATAGAGCGTTTCCAAAAACATGGAAGGATATTCTAAAACCTGAATTTAAAAAATCCGTTTCTCTTCCAATAGCTGATTTTGACCTTTTTAACTCAATATTAGTTCATATTTATAAAGAATATGGAATGGAGGGTGTTAAATCTCTAGGTGGTGCTCTTTTAGAAAATCTTCACCCTTCACAGATGGTGAAATCAGATAAAAAGAAAATTAATCGCCCTACAATAACTATTATGCCATATTTTTTTAGTAAAATGATTAAAGCTGATGGGCCTATGGTAGTACAGTGGCCAGAAGATGGAGCTATAATATCTCCAATATTCATGTTAACTAAACAAAATAAAGAAAAAGAATTAAAACCACTTATTGATTTTATGACTTCCAATGAAGTGGAAGAAATACTTTCTCACCAAGGTCTTTTCCCAAGTATCCTTCCAACTGTTTTAAATCCAACAACTGGAAAACCATTCATGTGGGTAGGTTGGGAATTTATTTATAATAATAATATTGGAAAACTTATAAAAGAATGTGAAAAAGTTTTCTTTGAAAATTCAAAATAACATAGGAGAAAAAATGTATTTAATAACTATTTCAGGGCCTCCTTCTTCTGGGAAAACCTCAATAATAATAAAAACAATAGAAAGTTTAAAAGCTAGAAATTTAAGTGTAGGAGTAGTTAAATTTGACTGTTTATACACAGATGATGATATACTTTACGAAAAAATAGGAGTACCTGTAAAAAAAGGACTCTCAGGACCACTTTGTCCTGACCACTACTTTGTTAGTAATATAGAAGAAGTAGTAGAATGGGGAGTAAAAGAAAAATTAGATATTTTAATAACTGAAAGTGCTGGTCTTTGTAATAGATGCTCACCTTATATAAAAGGAGTAAAAGCTATTTGTGTAATAGATAATTTAAGTGGTATAAATACACCTAAAAAAATAGGACCCATGTTAAAAACTGCTGATATAATAGTAATTACAAAGGGTGATATAGTTTCTCAAGCTGAAAGAGAAGTTTTTACTTCGAGAGTAAACTCTGTTAATCCAAAAGCTATTACCATGCATATCAATGGTCTAACAGGGCAAGGTGCCCATGAATTCTCTTTGCTTCTAACAGATGAAAATGAAAATTTAACTTCCATAACAGGAAAAGAATTAAGATTTTCAATGCCATCAGCATTGTGTTCATATTGCCTAGGAGAAAAAAAGATTGGAAAAGAGCATCAGCTAGGTAATGTCAGAAAAATTGATTTAGGAGAATAAAATGATAACAAGAAAAAAAATAAATACTTATAAAGTTAAAGAACTAATAGAAAAATATCCGTTTTTAATTGAGTTCATAGAATCTAATTTATTTGGTATGAAAATTAATCAAAATAAAAATATAGAAGAATCTATACATGAAATAGATGAAGAAATTCTAGAAGATAAAGCTATAGACTTAGAAGAATTCATCCTTTCATTAGTGGAATTCACCAATCAAATGATAGAATTTTTAGGTATTAAAGATACCACTGTAAATGACATTACTATTATTTCAGGCTTCAATAAACTTGGAGAAAAAGAAGGTTTTGATAATCTTACAATAAAAAAAGGTGAAATAATTGCCATTGTAGGTCCTACTGGTTCTGGAAAAAGTAGACTTCTTGCAGATATTGAATGGGGCGCTCAAAAAGATACTCCTACAAAAAGAACTGTTCTTATCAATGGTGAAATATTAGATCCTAAAACTAGGTTTTCATCCAGTAATAAATTAGTGGCTCAGCTTTCACAAAACATGAATTTTGTAATAGATTTATCTGTGGGAGAGTTTATAGAACTCCATGCAAATAGTAGGCTAGTTGAAAATCCAACTGAAGTAATTGAAAAAATATTTAAACAAGCAAATGATTTAGCAGGTGAGTCATTTTCCTTAACAACACCTATTACAAGTTTAAGTGGTGGGCAATCCAGAGCCTTGATGATAGCCGACACTGCTATTTTAAGTTCTTCACCCATAGTTTTAATAGATGAAATTGAAAATGCTGGAATAGATAGAAAAAAAGCTTTAGATTTACTTATTGGAAATGATAAAATAGTTCTAATGTCCACTCATGACCCTATCCTTGCTCTCATGGCAGATAAGAGGATTATTATTTCCAATGGTGGTATAGATAAAGTTATGACTATAACTGATGAAGAAAAAAATATATTATTTGAACTTCAAAAACTGGACCTTACATTACAAGACATAAGAAATAAATTGAGATTTGGAAAAAAATTAGAATTAAAAAAATAAAAATAGGGAGATGGTTTAGATGCATGATGGTTGTTCTGGGAAATTTGAAGATGGAAAACAAGTAGTAAATAAAATAAGAATGATGGGATTCAATGAACAAATGATGCCTGTTCCTGCTTATTTCTCATGTAAAGAATGTGGTGAAAATTTAGTAATGGATACTTTTGAATATATGTGTCCCACTTGTGGAATGATATATGCTGTTACTCCTTGTCATGCTTTTGATGTTGAAAATATCATGGCTGCAGGAAAAGAAGACGAACAATACTAAGAATATAAAAAGACAAAAACTCTATCTTTTAAGTTTTTGTCTTTTTTATATTTCTAAAAAATTATATTTATGAGTAATGAGGTTAAAAGTAGCATAAATGCTCCACCTATTCTAGATGAAATTTGAGAAAATGGCATAAGTTCCATTCTATGTGATGCAGAAAGAACAGCAACATCTCCAGTTCCTCCCATATTAGCCATACACAAACCAGCAGTAATAGATCCCTCAATTACATAAAATCCTAAAAGATGTCCCATTATAGCCGTTCCAATAACAGCTCCTACAACAGTTGTAAATACAAGTATTAAATATATTGGACTGAAAGCTTCTATAACCTCTTTTAAACTTGTATAAGCAACTCCTATCCCAACTAAAAGAGCAGGGGTAAAAGTCATCATAACAAATTTAAACCACTGAGCTGCACATTGTTCATATTCATATTTTATAATTCCTATTGATTTAGCAATAGCAACAGATATTATCATAAGAGCATAGGGATGTATTTTAATGAATTTTGATAATAATGAACCTAAAACAAAGAAAAATGTAGCAATAATCAGTCCTACTCCTAAATTTTCAAAGCTCAATTTAAATTCAGACTCTTTTTCCACATGAATATTTTCTTGAGATTTTAATAATTTTCCATTTCCAGTTAGAGTTGGATATTTTTTCCCTAATTTATCTAATAGTCCACCTATAACTATGGCTAAAGCATTACCCATAGCTACAGCTGGTACCATTATAGATAACAGTTCTTTAGGCTCTTTTTTTAGTGCTTGACCAAATATTTGAGCTAAAGGTACTGCACCTGCACCCATTCCACCCCCCATAATAGGAATAGCTATATAGAATACTGATTTCTGAAATCCATATCCTAAAATAAAACCAAATAGTCCAGTTAAAAGAATTGAAAAAATAACTCCTCCTATAATAACTGGCAGATATTTTATAGCCGCTTTAATTAATAAACTTCTACTCATTCCAAGTATACTCCCTGTTATCAGAGCAGCTATATAAAAATCTAAAAAACTTTCACCTTTCATGAAATTTGATATTATTTTAATTGAATAGTCTGGCAATATTTTATAATATACAAAAGCTGCTGAAGCAAAAATAATGACAATTGGACCACCACCTAAATAATCTTTAACAATTGGTGTATTATCTCCAATATAATTTAAAATCGCCCCTAACAAAATCATGAGTGGTAAAGCACCTATCATCCCTTTGGGCAAAACACCCATATAAGTGGCTATAACTACAACTAAAAAAATAGGAATAAAATAAATCATTTCAATATTAGCAAGTTTAAAACTCTCTTTCATAGTTAAATCTCCTTTTTAAATCTATTATAAATTATTTATCCTTATAGCTTTATACTTTGATTTATAGATAAATCCTATTTTTTTATTAATTTTTTAATATTATTTGCGATATTAAAACTAAAATGATAAACTATTTCTAATGAAAATTAATAAAAATAAAACTACTATGGGAGTATAAAAATGAAAAAATTTATAATTTATTTTAAAGTTTTTTTAAAAAGAAAAAATATAAAGTTCACTCCTAAACGATATTTAGTTGATGCATTGGGTTCTATGGCGTTAGGCTTATTTTCAACGCTCTTAATAGGTACAATTTTAAATACTATTGGAACTAAGCTAAATTTAATATTTTTAACAGAAACCATATGGCCAATATGCAGAAGTATGACAGGTGCAGGAATTGGAGTTGCTGTTTCTTTCGCCTTAAAAAGTCCTCCGCTAGTAATATTCAGCTCGGTTGTCACTGGTACTGCAGGAAATACTTTAGGTGGTCCCATGGGAGCTTTCATTGCCACTGTTATTGGAAGTGAACTGGGAAAACTAATCTCAAAAGAAACAAAAATAGATATAATTTTAACTCCTGCAACTACCATTATAACAGGCTGTTTAGCAGCTAATTTCATAGGACCAATTATAGCTTCTTTTATGGCTCAATTTGGGAGTTTAATTATGTACGCTACAGAATTACAACCTTTTTATATGGGGATATTAATATCTGTTTTTATGGGAATTGCTCTTACACTTCCTATTAGTAGTGCTGCTATAGCAATTATGCTGAATTTAAGTGGCATTGCTGGTGGTGCTGCTACAATAGGCTGCTCTACTCAAATGATTGGGTTTGCAGTTATGAGTTTTAAAGAAAATGGTTGGGGGGGATTTTTTGCTCAAGGATTAGGAACATCTATGTTACAATTACCTAATATTGTTAAAAATTGGAAAATTTGGATACCGCCCATTATCACTTCTGCAATTTTAGGTCCTATCTCAACTATGTATTTAAAATTAGAAAATATCCCTATTGGCTCAGGGATGGGAACCAGTGGATTTGTAGGACAAATAGGAACTATAACTGCAATGGATGCTATCGGAAAAGGTGGCATTATAACATATTTATATATCCTCTTATTCAACTTTATTTTTCCAGGATTATTAACTTTTTTAATTGCATTTTTTATGAGAAAAAGAAATTTAATAAAAGATGGAGATTTAAAATTAAATTTATAGAATAGTGAATAATAAATAAGTATATAAGAATACAACTATTGAAAATATCGCTAATATTGGTAATGTTTTCTTTACCAATGCTAAAAAAGAAATACCAAAAACCTCTATAACAATAGACAAACATATATGCGTAGGGGATATTTGCCTCGCAATATACATCATACACATGAGCAAAATCATCAATGCCAAACCTCCATTTGGAATGCTCATAAAAGCCAATGGAAGAGCTAGTGCTATCATAGCTTGAGAACCTGCAACTAATGTTCCAAATAAAAATATTAATGAAAATATAATTATTGGATTTATAGAAAGCTTTTCAAAATACATTGGAAACCTTTCAATTAATTTGGTAAAAGTAATAAACTCCTTAAATATCATAATAGTCATAGTATTTAACACAAGTTTTAATTCAAAAGATGTTTTTAACAAAGGAGTTAATTCTGAAACACGAAATCTATTTAGTACTCCTGATATTATAATTATAAATATTACTACTATATACACAGGTATTTGAATAGTCATTATTATTATTATTACTGCAGCAATAGGCCATAAACTTATAATGAGATTATAAATATCATTTTTTTTATTTTGTGAAGAATGAAAATCTATATTTTTAGGAATTTTTTTTATATAAAAAACATAGCCCAAAAAAAATAATACAATTATCATGGGAAGCATCCCCAATACAAAGTGTAGCATATTTACTTCTGATAGACTTAAGGCTAAAATAATCGACGAATATGTTGGAAGAAAAGCTTCTGAAATATGTCTATAATAACTGGTGACAAAAGCTTGCTCTTCAATATCTAGATAGTCGCCACCAAACCCTTTAACTATAGGAGCAGCTATAATTACCGCTCCTACAGATGGAAGAAGCCCTATAATAAATGGCGCTATCATAATATTTAATCTTTTATTATTAGATATACTATTCAAAGATTTTTCTGCTAACAAAAGATGTCCTCTATTTTCCATCATTTTTTGAAGAAAAGTTAATGTATAAAATGCAAGTATTAAATAAATTGTATTTTTACTGCTACAAGCTTTAAATACTAATTTTAAAACAGTTTGTATAGGTATTTTATAGAGAATTGCACTTATAATTGATCCTACTAATATTGAAATATATAATGGTTTTTTTAATTTTATGACAATTATTATCCCTGTAAACATTATAATTAAATTTATAATATCCAAATTTATAGCCTCCTATTACTCATATCGTATCTAAAAAATTACTATATGTCTTTTCACATCTATCTTTATCGATTGATTTTAATTCATCTGTTACATTCATTATTAGAAAAGTTGAATACATATTTCTTTGTATTTTTTCCCCTTCTATTATATTCTATCTACAACCTAATTTTTTCTTTTTATAATTATCCTTTTTGTGATTATTATATTGACTTACTTTTATACTGCAAGTATCTTAAAAAACACACTTGGAGCCTTGTTTACAAGTGATTTTAAAATCTTTTCTTTCTCTTAAATTTTCTAAATTTATATACTTTTAAAAAAAATTTAGAAATCAAACCTTAATGATATTAAATTTAAAAATCTGAATTTTTTTACCTTAAAAAATACAATTTTTACAATTATCTAAGAAAAATAAATAAAAGTTGAGAATGAAAATAATATGTGGTATAATTAATTACAAACAAATAATGTGGGGATGTAAAGGTTTCGACGGGGTTGTTATGCTATAAATAGCAAGTCAGGTTGACCGCTGTGAGAGGTTAACTCATCGTTTAGATGACAATAATAATTACGCTTTAGCTGCCTAGTTGTAGCTTGCCTCTAGTATTTCTCTTCTGTAAGAGATACTAACCGAGGTATAACCCAAATACAGATTACCTATTCTGACTCCTTTAAAGTCATAGGGACATCTCAAAGGATAGTTCTTGTTTACCCTGTTTACGGGCGGAATTTGAGCGAACTCTAATTGTAAACTAAACTTGTA
Organism: uncultured Fusobacteriaceae bacterium; assembly: GCA_947072665.1. Taxonomy (GTDB): domain Bacteria; phylum Fusobacteriota; class Fusobacteriia; order Fusobacteriales; family Fusobacteriaceae; genus JAGNZR01. The sequence goes on from CAMTIW010000072.1 coordinate 9,492, forward strand.
GAAGTTTATAGTAGTAGCAGTTTCGGACATGGGTTCGATTCCCATCATCTCCACCACTTAAACCCATGTCCACAGGGACAGGGTCAAGATAGACATATACTCTATCATTATCTATTTCTATTTGTTTCACAAAAATTTTAATAATATTTTCGATTAGTTTGCTGTCTTTAGACTCAAAGTCTTTAGATAGCTTTTTTTAATAGAGGCTGCCCAACAAGTTTAAAAATTTGTTGGGTGGCTATTTTTTTTACTGGAATTTCCAAATATTTTAAAATTAAATTTTTCAAAAAAGAAAGTCTTACTCTCTTTTTTAAGTTCATTACCAAAAATATCATGTTTACAACACATATAATAGAAGTGTGTTTTTTTATGTGCTGAAATCCTGTCTAATCCATAAGCAGTTTTCCCTTCTCCGAATTTTCCTTCCACACAATTTCTATCGCAGATATCTTGATATTCTTCTTTTTTATTTACTATTAAATCTTTTTTTGGTCTTCCTAGAGCTGGACCGGTTATTTTTATATTATTTCCTTTACAAAATTTCAAGTTTTCACAATTTTTGTATAGTTTGTCTACTAGGACTCTCTCTGGATAAAATCCATTTCTTTCTTTGTATCTTTTTACAATTGATATTAAATTTTTTCCTTCATTATAGGCATTAAAATCTAATGTTTCTATTCTTGTAAATCCATTAACAATACTAATTTCTACCTTTGCTCCAAATTCTGTTTTTGCTTTTACTTTACCTCTAGGGATTGGTCTTATATAAGGTTGAGTTATATTAACTATTCTATCTGATACACTATGAACTCTTTTTTCTGTCATTTCTTTTTGTTGAATAAATACTTTTCTTAATATTTCTAAAGTTTCTTTCGA
>CAMTIW010000073.1 GCA_947072665.1 uncultured Fusobacteriaceae bacterium
AAGGTTCTATTTAAAAACTTCCATTCTAATCTTGTTATATCTAACTCTAAATCTAGTTTTTTAGATTCTTCTGTTTTATCGTAAGCAGTAACCAGAGTAGATCCATAATTACCTAGAAGAGTTTCATCTTGAAACATCAGTCTATAGCTCTTATTTCTGGTACATCTACTTATCTTTTTAAAATGTGGAACAGATATAAAAAGAAGCTTTAATGCTTCCTCAACATCTAAGAAAGCCTTATTAAAATTAAGATTTATTTCAATATCTTTAATCCTTGCTTCTGTTAGCTCTATATCTATTCCCTTTTCTGAAAGTTCTTTTACCAATATGAATAGAGCTGCTTTTAGCTCCACTTCTCTTGAATTATAAACATTATGTCCACTCAAAATCTTATTGGGATTAAACCTCAGATTTTTAAAATATGTTTCTTTTCCACTTGTATATAATCGTGTAGTGCTATCTAAGGTATAACTTGGTTCTTCTAAATAGAACTTCTCTTGATAGAACTCTTCTGTTACTTGTTCTGTTATATAAAGATTACTATTATAACTAATTTCAAAGTTATATAGTGTTAACCAATCTATACCTATTCTAAATATCTTACTGGCATCTAAATTCACATTTATATACCTCCATTCTGCCAACCCCTTTCCCGAACCTTCCTGTAGTTTACACATTGGTTCATCCATATTTTGTTACTAACTAAAATGCACCAATTACTTGATACACTTTAATCAGTAACCTATTTTTATAGGTTACTAATAATCTCTGAATAAGAAATCTCTTTACCATCTCTTATTAAAATCACATCTTCTTTTCCTAAGTTTATATATCTTTTTACAATCACATCTACATATCTTGGGTCTAATTCCAATGATCTATTTTTTCTTTCTAACTGATCACAAGCCATCATAGTTGAACCTGAGCCCCCAAACAAGTCTAAAACTATATCTCCTTTTTTAGAACTATTCATAATTGCTCTTCCTGGAACTTCTATTGGTTTAGTTGTAGGATGAAGCTCTGATTTCTTCGGTCTTGGAATATCCCAAACATCACATTGTTTTCTATCTTCTAATGGATGAAGTCTTGGTGCTCCTTCTAACCATCCATACCAAATAGGCTCATATCTTGTATGGTAATCTTTCCTTGAAAGAACTAAGGAATCTTTATTCCAGATAATTGTTGATGACCAATGATAATTGTTCTGAGCCAAAGTCAACATCATATTTCCCCACTCTTGGCCTGACATAACAACATAAGTTGGACAACCTTTCTTTGAGAACTCAGCCATCCTTGAAAATACATCAAACATAAACTTCTTGAAATCCTCTGTTCCCATGAAATCATTTAATATTGTTCTTGGTTTATATCCTTGAGGATTATCCTCTTTTACTCCTCCATAATTTACATTCCAAGGTGGGTCTGTAAATACTAAATCAGCTTTATCTGTTAACATTACCTTTGTTACATCTTCAACTTTTGTACTATCTCCACAAAGTAATCTATGACTTCCTAACATATATAAGTCTCCAAGTTTACTGTATTGTTCTTTTTCTAAATCTACTTCTGGTGGTTCATCTTCTTTAAACTCATCAATTTCAACTTCTAAACTTCCAATATTTAAATCTTTTAGTTCTTCTATTTCAAAGCCAGTTAAAGATAAATCTTTTTCATTAATTTCTATCTCTTTTAACTCTAGTTTTAACTTTTCTAAATTAAATCCAGTATTCATAGTTAATTTGTTGTGAGCTATTATATATTGTTTTTTCTGTATCTCACTTAAGTGATCTAATCTTATTACCTCTACTTCTTCAACTCCCAATTGCTGTAATGCAATATATCTTCCATGACCTTCTATAATTACATTATTTTCATCTACTGCTATTGGGTCATTAAAACCAAACTCTTTTATACTTGATTTTATTTGGTCTATTTGTTCTTGAGGATGCTCTTTAGCATTGTTTATATATGGTGTTATTTCACTTAGTTTTAATTTTTCTATTTTCATATGACCTCTCAAAGCTCATTTTTATCTACATACTCTAATATCTCAATTATTGCATTTGAAACTTTTTCAATAGATTTCTCTAGATAATCTTTATTCTTAATATTATCTAAAAAGAATGGTTCTATTAGTATCGCTACTGGTTTAGTTTTATTAAGGATTGAACCTCCTCTATCTTCTGGTTTAGTTGGTTTTATTCCTCTATCTGGTAGTCCTAAATGCTTAGTTAAAATATCTTGAGCTACTGAAGCTAACTTTCTTCCTTTTGATGATGTATGAGCATATAAAACCTCTGTTCCTTGTGCTTTTCTATCATAAGCATTAAAGTGACAACTTATTAAAATATCTCCATTTAAAGAATTAACTTCATTAACTAAGTTTCCAAAATCATTTCTAGCTTTAATAATTAAATCAATACCTATTAATCTTTCTCTTTTAAAAATTTCTGCTACTAGATGAGTTGTTAAATCAAATTCTGTTATTAATTTTCCATCTATATTTGTGTTGCATCCAGGACTTATAAAGTTATGTCCTGCTAATAAAATAACTCTTTTAGTTCCTACCATCATTCCATCTCCTTGCTTCTGCATCAGCCTTACCTAATTGAATCATTAACTTTGATTTAGTATCTAAATCAACATCTAAAGCTCCAATCATTTCAATTAACTTTTCCATTTCTTCCATAAAAACTCCTGATAAAAAAATAGACCACCCCTATCCAATCATAATGATTAGATAAGGGTGATCACTGACTCATACTCTTATTCCAATTCTATTTAGTTCAAAAGTCTCTAAAAGTTGCTTTATAAATCAGTTACCTTTTGGCTTACTTGTATTTATAAATAATAGTCTCTTTTATAACATTGTATTTTTATTTTTATTCATTTGCTCCTATTATTTTTGTTGGAGCTATTGAATAAAATATTTTACCATTCATTTCTTTAGTTATTTGAATCGATACTTTCTCATCTTTTTCTAAACTTGAACCAATTTCAACTAATAATTTTTCAATTCTTTTACTAAATTTTTCCATCTTAACCCCCTTTATTAAACACAAGGTCTTTTACGGGGAATAGATTACACTAAAAATATAAAAATTGCAAGAAAAAAATAAATTTTCAAATAATTTCTATTCAATCCTTTTACTATATAATCCTTTTAATAATTCATCGACTACAATTTCACTAGATAATTCTTCTAATTGTTTAATCATTTCTATTAGATAATCCAATTTCATTAATTTTATATCTTCATTTAAATTTTTTTCAAGTTGAAATAATTTAAATAAATTACCTAACACTTTTTTCTTTATAAAAAATAATATTTTTTCAGGGTTATCTTCAATATCCATCCTCAATGTAACAGGACTTCTAACATCTGTTTCAGGGCTCAAATCTATTTCACCTGTATCATGCAATATAAATTCTATTTCTCCACCTTCAAAAACAATTTTTATTCCTATTGAGTCAATTGTTTCTATCGATGAAATTATTGCTTTTATTATTGGATCTTCTGTTAGAGTCTTTCCATGTCCTGTTCTTTTCATTTTTCCCATATAAATTCCATTGTCTGATATATAAAAAATATCTACAATTTTAAACTTAAAGTTATCAAAAGCTAGCTCGGCATTATCTTTATACATTTTTATTATCCATAATAAAAATTTTAGATCAAAAGTTTTTTCCACTATTTCTACTTCATGTTCTTTCCAAAGATTTTTTACTCTAGTATTAGATGTATACTTTCCTAGTAATTTAGAGCGAATCTTTTTTTGAGTATTATTATCTCCTTTTATTATTAACTGAATATTGTTGTTAATAGAATCTTCTAATACTAATATAGGAACATCTTTTTCTATAATTTCATCATGATTTATTGATGAAATCTTTGCTTTTACAAGATTAAAATTTAAATTAGTTGTATCATATTTATCTAAAGTTTCATTATATAAAAAATAACTAACTTCTTTTTCTTCAATATTTCCCCACTTAAATTTTAGTTCTTTTTCATCTTGAACAATATTATAATCTCCTGTAAGTTTACTTACAAAATCATTATAATTTATATTTTTTATTAGTAATTCTTTACTTAAAATAAATTTTTTCATAATTCCCCCTATTCTTTTACTTCTTCTTTTCTATTTATGATTACTTTTATTTTATGATTTTCTAAAGAGTTTTTTATTAATAATTTAGCTATTCTACTTTCTTTTTTATCTTCAGTAAGAATTCTAGGATATATATATTCTTCCTCATTGTTATCTCGAGCAAATTCTTTTTCAAAACCTAATAGTGCTCGTATATTTATAGTGTAATTTCCTTCATCATTTTTAGATAAATGCTTATTAATAAAATTATTTAAAGAATATTTAATTCCAAACTCTGTTTCTTCGGCATTTCTATCTTGACTTTGCAAAGTTATATCATCTCTCTCTATTTCATAATAAATATACAAATTTTTTAATAACCACGAAATAAGTTGTCGATGTAATTTATTGTAATAATTTATTTTTATTGTAATTTGGAGTTTCCTAAGAAAATCTTTTGTTTCTTCAGCTTGAATTTCATCGAAGTATATTAGGGAAAAATTTGTTCCATAATATTCATTTTCAATACTTGTTGTTATAGTTGAACTAAATTTTATTCCTCTTGCCGCTATCGAGGTTACACAATAATATACTATATAAATTGAAGCCTGTATAATTAGAATAATTAACCCTTGTGTAAAGCCATCCATTTTTCGAAACATATCTATATATGTAAATTTTTCTAGACTTTCTTTTTTTATTGTTTCCATTATTGGATTAAAAACTAGTATCCCCAACAAAAGCATTTCAACTATCCTATTTATCATAAAATATCCTCCTGTCCAACTAATGTTGAAATCACTTTCTTTTTTTCTAATATTTCAAATAATTTTTCTTCAGAATATCTATCATATGAATTATCTTCGACATCAAGCTCTAAATTTTTGTTAATTATTATTTGAATTCGTTCGTTTAATAGTTCTATTTTTATTGCTTCGATATAAAAATAATTGTTATCTTCAGCTATTTTTTCAACCGCTTCTAATTTTTTTTCTTTTTTTATTAACTCGTTTATTTTTTCAATTTCTTCATCTTCTACAGCCTTGTTAAACTCTATACTTTTTATTTTTATATATTTTTCATTTTTTATATAATTTAAAAACTGATTTTGTGTTATTTCAACTAATTTTAATTTTAAATTCTTTTTTAACTCTAAAATTTTATTAAGTTTTTTATTTTTCAATAAGGGTAACTTTCCAACTAATATAGCTACATATTTTTCATTTTTTAATACATAAATTTCATCGTAAATTTGTGGTATATTTTCAGAAAATACATTGTATATTAAAACTCTCATTTTTTCTCCTTTCTATACTTTTATAAATCCTTCTCCCTCTTTTTTCCATCTTGCTCTAACAAATGATTCAAACTCTACATTTTCTCCTAAATTTAATTTATCTGCATGATCTACAATAATTATTTGTGGAGTAATTCCAGTTCTTTTTTTCGTATAATTAATTTCTTCTAAAATTGTTTTATAGATTTTTTCTACTTTTTTAAAATCCTCAGATTCTTCATTTATTTTATCTGGAAAATACACTTGGCTTGGTTGATCCATAAATAATATAGGTGGTATTGAACATTTATCACCTAGATAGCAAAAATAATAATTTAAAGCTAGAAATAACGATAAATGTACAGTTAACCAGTTAGAACCACTTCCCATCGATGAAATCGATATCTTTTCTGTATTAAATTTTTGATATACATCAAATTCTTTTAAATCTATTTTAAAGTTCGGTTTTCCTAAAGCTAACTCAAAATCAAATTTTGTTGCAATTCTAGACATTTCTTCTGCTATTTGATTTTCAGCTTTATATAATTTCTCAGTTAATTTGTATTTGTTTATTTCACTTTCTATATCTCTCGCCCTTATTTCCTCTAAAGTCAAATCTTTTTTTTCAAAATCATTTTCTAATGACTTTACTCTCTCTTCTATTAAATCTATCTCTATTTTTTTATCAATAAAAATTCTTCTAATACTTCTTTTTTCATCAGAAAAAATATCTTTCAATATCTTATCCTTAGAAATTTCTAACTCTTTTCGCTTTATTATAAGTTTCTCATTTTCCATTTTTAATTCATTCATTTTTATAAAAACACTTGAATCCTCTTTACTTCTCTTTACAAATAAGTTTGTTAAATTTTCTTTATTTTTTATTAATGAATAAATCTTTTGATTTAATTCCTGTAATTCATTCTTACATAATGGACACTGAGTTTCACTACTGAATTTCACTTTTGAAGTTCGCTCTATTTCTTTTCCTATATCATCAAAATTATTCAAACTTCTTTTAAAATTATTAATTCTTAAATTATTTTGAATTATCTTTTTTTGAAGAATTTCAATATCATTTTCAATATCATTTATTTTATTTGTAACTTCTTCTTCATTAATTTCTTCCCAACTACTATTCCCTTTAATTTTCATTAAATCTTCTTGTAAAATATATTTTTTTTCAATTAATTCATTTTTTTCTTGTTTATATATTAACTCATTTTTTTCTTTTCTAATTATTCTTTTTCTAAGTTCTTCAAGTTCTGAAGTTAATTCATAATATCTTTGATTTATCATTCCTGTAAAAATAGGAAACTCTTCTATTGCACTTTTTCTTTTTAAAGAATCTTCAAATCTATAAAATAAAGCATACTTATTCGCAATTAAATTTTGTTGCTGAAAAATATAAGAAGATATATTTCTTAAAGAAATTTTTTTTCTTTTTGTATCCTCTTCATAATAAATTCTTTTTCCTACTTTAACACCAAATTCATTCAAAATTAAACTTGTTACTTCTGAAATAGGTCTATATAAATCTTTTTTTTCTAAAAAATAATCATATGTTAATTTCTTCTCATTAAAATTTTCATTTTCTATAGATATAAATGCATATCTTCTTCCATTAAAATCTTCAGTATAAGGTTGTCTTGCAATTATTATTTTATTATTATTATTTTTTAAAACTATTACAAATAAAATACATTCATTAGCTATAGTACCTTTTGGAATACAATTTTGTGAATTTAATAAACAATAATCTACTATTTCTAATAAGGCACTTTTCCCTGTTTTCGAATTTCCAGTTATAATGTTTAATCCTTCTTTCAACTCAATATTATCTTTTTGAAAATTTTTTTTAAAAACAATTATTTCTAATAAATGCATATTCATAATTTTTCAACTCCTAAAAAATTAAATATTTCTTCTATTCTGTACTTTGAAAATATTTCTCCTATATTTTTCAAAACTTTTTTGTACTCACCATCTAAAAAAGTTTTATATTTATTTATTAAAATAACTTCTGAATTTTTTAAATCTAAAGATATTTCAGGTTTATTTAATAAAATAATTATTGCTTCATCCACTTTATTTTTATAATACTCAACTTCTTCATTAAAAGAATACAAAGAATATTTTTTATCTTCAAATAAAGCATGTATTCTCCCACTTTTATTTGTTCTTAAAAAAATTTTTCTAAAATCTGAATTTAATAATATTGGAATTATTATATAACTTTCATAAATTTGCATTTTACGTTGTGTATAATTATTAGCTGTCCATGCTAAAGCATCAGCTAAATAAAATGGATTTTCTAATAATTCAATTATTGCAAGTGTTGTCATATCCACTATTTTTTTTCCCCCTTTAATAACATCCAGTCATAAATTTCTTTTATATTTACTAATTCTTGTACTGTTCCTCTTGCAAAATCTGGTGGAATATAATCAAAATTTCTAAACTTACAATTTTCCACTTCTCGTAATACTTTTAAATAATATCTTAAGTACTCTTTAATCAATCTATCATTTTCAAAATTCTCAAATTCTAATTCAATTTTTTTTTCTTCTCTTAAATTAATTTCTCTATCTTTAATAACATCATGATACTCTTTTAAATCTTCCTTTATATAAAAAGAACTTGTTTTAAATAACTCTACAGTATAAAGAATTTTATTGCTATACGCCTTTAACGCATCTTCTAATATTTTATCAGGTGACAATATTTCTTTCAGTTTACCATGAAATCTTTCTTGATCATATTTTTTAAACTCTTCTTCATCTTTCTTTATTCTTGGAAAATCAAAAACTTCTTTGCTTACAACCTTTTTCACTGGAAAATATTTTGAAATCAAAAGACCGATGTCCGAATTTTCACTAGATAAATATGTTTGAATATCAATATCTGTTAAATAACTTTTTTCTAATAATTCAAATATTTCTTCTAGTTTTAAAAAAAGATCTTCATTTATATTTTCTTTATCTATATTTTCTTTTATCCACGCATATTTTTTATGTAACCTTAATATTTTATCGTGTAGATCTTTTCTATCAGTCATCTCATTTTTTTTAAAATTTTTTAAATGAGATAATGATTCTAAAGATAATTTAGAAGAAATAAAAAATATATATTTTTTTGTTGAAGTTGGTAACAATTCTGGTTGTATATATAGATACAATAACATTTTTAAAGTTTCATTAACTATTATCCCTCTAGGCATTGCATTAACATTAATACTATGTTTACATTGAACTATTCCGACAATTTCTTGTTCTTTATATAAAACACAATCTTGTCCTTTATCTCTTCCACCTTCTTTTAACTTCGCCTCTGTATAATTAAATCTTTTTTTTAATTCGATTGAATGATCTAATAGTTCACTTATAAAAGCTTCAAATTTTTGATCATCTAGCTCTTCTAAACGGAATCTTTTTCCTTCTGTTTCCATATCCTTTCCTCTTTTTTTCATAAGTACTCCCCATTTCTTTATGATTTACATTTTTTAATTTTTTCTTTATCTTCTTTTAAATTTTCTTCTACACTCAATAACTATTCCATGACATACTAAATCTGAATATTCATCTATTGGTACTATTATATCCTCATACTTCACTCTATCTGGATTATCACTCATCAAAACTATATATTTTTCTTTTCTAACTACTCTTTTTATAAAAGTTTGACCGTTATAAGTCACGACACAAATTTGATTATTTATATTTTTATCATTACAATCTGGATCTACTATTGCAAAATCTCCATCTAATAGAGTGGGAAACATTGATTCTCCATAAACCTCTGCTATAAAAGCACCTTTTGGAAAATCTTCTCCTGGAATAGCTACCAAATATTCTGTTCTGATTATATTTTCCATATTTATGTATCCATTTCCTGCTGCAGCTCTTCCATAAACAGGAAGTTCTATCATTTGGACTTGAGCCATATTTCCTTCTTCACTTTTAGCTTTTTCTTCCAATTTTTTCTTTATGCTATCTGGTGTTTTTTCATAATCTTGCATGTCATAAAATTTTTCAATTTCTTTATCCGAGGCTCCTAGTGCCATTAAAATTTTATCTAATTTATCTCTTGTTCCGTAGTTTACTCCCTTTTCTATATCTGCTATTTGAGTATGAGAAACTCCCGATTTTATACTAACTTGTCTTAAAGAAAAACCCTTATTTTCTCTTAAGCTTCTTAAAAATTTCCCTGATGACATTTTTCACCTCCATTTATTTCTCTTTATTATAATTATAACTTATATAATTTCCTTTTGTAAGTAATTATACTTCGATTCTCTAAAAAACTGTAAATATTATTATTGACACAGCCTTTAAAAAAGTGTATATTATTATTGTAAATACAATTACTTACTAAGGAGGTTATATGATTTCTGAAAAAATAGAACTAATTCTAGCTGAAAAAAGTATTTCTAAATCAGAATTAGCTCGTAGACTAAAAGTAAAAAGACAATCAATTCACTCTCAACTCCAATATTGGAGTAATGGTGGAATTCCAACGTTAAAAACTATTCATTTATGGAGTGAAGCTCTTGATATAAAACCTGAAGAATTACTTAAAGAACTGTGTACGTAAATATATTTACTAACTAAAAATTTTAACATCTTTATTTATATTTTATTTAATAATTTGGGAGGGCTTTATGAGAACTGAAAGTGGAAATTCTTTAGCACTTGAAAGGTCTATGAATCTTCAATGTCATATTATGACTTTTGAAGAAGCTCTTAGACATGCTAGTGTTATTGATAAATTAGATGATGAAAGAAGAGAAAAAATGTTCGGTCTTATAAAATGGAAGTTTGATATGAATATCCATTTTGATAATCGTTTAAGTAAAATATTAGATTTAAATAATTTAGACCAAATAAAAAAAGAGCTTAGAACTCTTCAAAATGATATTAAAAAATTCAATGAAAAATTTGAAAAAAGCTTTGAA
>CAMTIW010000074.1 GCA_947072665.1 uncultured Fusobacteriaceae bacterium
GTATAAGAATATATAAATTAGAGGGAGGAAGTAAAATTGGATTTACATTATTTAAGAATATTTTATGAAGTTGCCACAGAGAAAAGTTTTACAAAAGCAGCAAATAAATTATTTATTAATCAATCAGCAGTATCAATACAGGTTAAAAAATTTGAAGACTTATTGAAAACAAAATTATTCGACAGAAGTTCAAAAAAAATAAAGCTTACTTATGCAGGTGAAGCACTTTATAAGATGGCAGAGGATATTTTTGATAAAGTTAAAAGAGCTGAAAGAGAAATAGCAAGAATAATAGATACTGATAAATCAAAGATAGTTATAGGAGCCACATCAGTTATTGGTGAGCCTCTTTTACCTAGACTTATGAAAGAATTCTCAGAAAAACATCCAGAAATAGACTATGAATTGGAAATATCAACAAAAGCTGATTTATTAAAAAGATTGAAAGAGGGAGTAATAGATGTACTTGTGATTGATTATGAGTATATTACTGATGTTAATTTAGAAGTTTTAACAGTGGAAAATGATCCTTATGTATTAGTTGGAAATAAAGAATATTCAAGTATGGAAAAAATGGCAAGTGAACCATTGATAACAAGAAGAAATGTACCTAATAATAATGCAGCCATTATGTCATTGGAAAAAAAGAATAGAATTACTTTTACTAAAAAAATTATAGTTAGAGGAAATACAGAAATAATTAAAAGTATGGTAAGAGAAGGAGTAGGAAATGTAATTCTTCCTTATTATGCTGTGAAAAAAGAAATAGAAATGGGTGAATTAAAAGTATTGGAAGAGATTGAAGAAGTGGAAGATGGATATCAAATTGTAATAACTAAAGATAAAAAAAGTCTTTTACAAATAGCTAAATTTATAGCATTTGTTCAAAATCATAAAATTTAAATATTTTAGAATAATTGAATTGGGGGTGGAAAATGAATTTAATAAACTCTTATAAAAAATTAGCTGAGATGTTAGAGGGTTTTATTCAAGAGGAAATTAAGAATAATCAAACTGAAAAAATTGCAATGGAATTAGCTAAGATTTTTCAGAATGGAGATAAAGTTTTAATTTGTGGAAATGGAGGTAGTAATTGCGATGCTCTTCATTTTGCTGAAGAATTTACAGGTAGATTTAGAAAAGATAGAAAAGCTTTACCTGCTATCGCACTGTCAGATTCGTCTCATATAACTTGTGTAGGGAATGATTATGGATTCAACTATATTTTTTCTAGAGGTGTTGAAGCATACGGAAAATCTGGTGATATGTTTATAGGTATTTCAACTAGTGGTAATTCTCAAAATATAATTGAAGCAGTTAATGCTGCAAAAAAAATAGGAATGAAAACTTTAGTTTTACTTGGAAAAGATGGTGGGAAATTAAAAGGGACTTGTGATTATGAGTTTATAATCAATGGAGAAACTTCAGATAGAATTCAAGAGATTCATATGTCAATTTTACATATTATAATAGAGGGTGTAGAAAAAATAATGTTTCCTGAAAATTATTAAAACTAAAGAGATGACTCAGGTTATCTCTTTTTCTATAGAATAAAATCAAGAAAATTGAGGTGGCTAAAATAAAGCAAAAAATTGAAAAAATTAAAAAAATTAAATTTGTTATAATATTTATTTTTTTATTTTCATATTCTATAAATATTTTTTCAGAGGAAGTATTTATTGCTTCTTTTAATACTTTGAGATTAGGTGTAAATAAGAAAGATTATAATAAAATGGCCAAAATTTTAAAAAATTTCAAACTTATAGGTTTGGTAGAAGTGATGAATAAAAATGGAATAGAAGAACTTGTAGATAATTTAGAAAAAGAAACAGGGGTTAAATGGAAGTATAATTTATCTCCTTATAAAGTTGGGAAAAGTTCATATAAAGAGTTTTATGGATTTATTTGGGAGGCTGAAAAAGTTAAATTAATAAAAGAAATAGGATTTTATCCAGATTTGGACAAAGCTTTTACCAGACCACCTTATGGTGCATATTTTAAAATAGGTAAATTTGATTTTATAATGGTACTTGCACACTCTATTTTTGGAAAAAAAGAGAGTTATAGAAGAGCAGAAGCCTTTAATTATGATGAAGTGTATGATTACTTTCAAGGAATAGATAAAAAAGAAAATGATGTAATAATAGCTGGTGATTTTAATTTACCTGGTCATGATGAGGCTTTTGAACAGATGACAGTACTACATAAAGATAAAATTATATATGCTGTAGACCCACTTTTGAAAACTAGTATAGGAATGAAAGCATTATCAAATTCCTATGACAATATGTTTTTATCTTCTATATATACAAGTGAGTTTACTGGAAAAAGTGGAACTTATGATTTTACAAATGGAGATTATAAAAAAAGTAGAGATTCTATATCAGATCATCTACCTATATTTATAGTTGTAGAAACAAGTGTAGATGATGACTAAAAAATAAGGAAGAGGATAAAATGGGAAATAAAATAGCTTATCTTTTTTTGAATGGAGAGCTTTTAGGAAAAGAAGATTTCTATTTAAATAAATTTATAGAAGAACCAGGGGATTTTTATTGTGCTGATGGTGGGTATTATTTTGCAAAAAAATTAAAAATTGAGCCTAAAGAGATTTGGGGGGATATGGACTCTATTAAAAAAGAAGATTTAGAAATAATAGAAAATAACTCTAATACAGTGATTAAAAAATTCTCAAGAGATAAAGATTTTACAGATGGAGAGCTTTTAGTTAGATACTTAACAGAACTTAACTATGATTTTATTTTTATTATAGGTGGATTAGGTGGAAGTAAATCCCATGAACTGACGAATTTAAACCTTTTAATGAAGTTTAAAAAAATAATATTTATAACAGAAAGAGAAACTATATTTTACGTTAATAAAAAAATGAATTTTATAAAAAGAAAAGGAATGAAACTATCCTTTATCCCCTTTAGTAACAGGGTGGAAGAATTGACACTAAAAGGGTTTATGTTTCCTTTGAATAAATATAGTCTTTTAAAAGGTGATTCAAGATGTATAAGTAATATTATAGTAGATGATAATTCTTATGTTGAATATAAAGAAGGGACATTAATTGGAATATTTGAAAATATAGTTTGACATAAAAATATAGTTGTTGTATAATTTTCTAAGAAAAAAATTAAAGGAGTGTACATTATGTTAGAAGAAGGAATGAGTTTAGTACAAGAAAAAATTGTATTAAAAAATGAAACTGCTGCAAAAGTTGTCTCTGGAGCATTAGAAGTTTTTTCTACACCAATGATGATAGCATTTATGGAGAATACTTCATTTTTATTGGCTCAAAATTATTTAGATGATGAAACTACCACTGTTGGAATATCTGTTAATATTAAACATTTAAAAGCAAATTTAGTTGGAGATAAAATAAGATGTGAGTCATTATTAAAAAAAATAATCGGAAAAAAATTAGAATTTTCAGTTAAAGTTTTTTATAATGAAGAGTTAGTTGGAGATGGAGAACATTTTAGATATATAGTAAACACAAATGAATTTATGGAAAAACTAAAAAGGTAACTATCTTTGATAGGTACCTTTTTTTTGAGAAGATTGTTGTATAAATTTTTAAAATAATATATAAGGGGAGTTTATTAATTATGATTAGAAAAAGAACTAAATTAATATTGGGATTGCAACATGTACTTGCAATGTTTGGAGCAACGGTACTAGTACCATTTTTGACAGGATTAAATCCTTCAGTAGCACTTCTTTCAGCAGGTGTGGGAACACTTTTATTTCACCTTTGTACTAAAGGTATAGTACCAGTTTTTTTAGGGTCATCTTTTGCTTTTATAGGAGCTATATCTTTGGTTTTAAAACAAGGAGGAATAGAGGCTGTAAAAGGAGGTATTATTTCAGCAGGGATAGTTTATATTATAATGTCTAGAGTTATTAAGATATGTGGTGTGGATAGAGTAAAATCATTTTTCCCACCAGTTGTTGTAGGTCCAATTATAATGGTTATTGGTCTTAGAATGAGTCCAGTAGCTCTAAGTATGGCTGGATACTCCAATGGGACTTTTAATGGAAAAAGTTTAATTGTAGCACTAATAGTAATTATTTCCATGATAACTATTTCAGTTTTAGAAAAATCTTTTTTTAGATTAGTACCAATACTTATATCAGTAATTGTAGGATATATAGCAGCTGCATTTTTAGGGATGGTTAATTTTGAAGTGGTTAGAACTGCTAATTGGATTGGATTTTCACCAGAGGCTATAAAAGATATTTTAACGATTCCTAAAATAACAGTAACATCTGCTTTAGCAATAGCTCCAATAGCTTTGGTAGTTTTTATTGAACATATAGGTGATATAACAACAAATGGAGCTGTAGTAGGAAAAGATTTTTTTGCTAATCCAGGTATATCAAGAACACTTTTAGGTGATGGGGTTGCAACTGTAGTAGCAGGTTTTTTAGGTGGACCAGCAAACACAACATATGGAGAAAATACAGGAGTATTAGCAGTAACCAAGGTATATGATCCAGCAATTTTAAGAATAGCAGCATGTTATGCAATTATATTAAGTTTTATAGGTAAATTTGGAGTTATGTTACAAACTATACCAGTACCAGTAATGGGGGGAATATCTATAATTCTTTTTGGTATGATAGCATCAGTTGGAGTTAGAACTGTAATAGAAGCTCAGATAGATTTCTCACACTCAAGAAATTTAATAATTGCATCTTTAATATTTGTACTGGGAATAGCCATAGATAATATTATTATTTGGAGAACTATTTCCATATCAGGTCTTGCTATTGCAGCAGTAATAGGAGTAACTTTAAATAAAATATTACCAGAAGATAAAATGATTGAACAAGAAAAAATAGAAAAAATATAAGGATAATTGTAGTTATATCAGATAAGAATAATACAAAAAATAGATAAATAAAATGAGAGCTCTATACTAAATAGTGTAGAGCTCTCATTTTTTATTTTTCTTAATTTATCTCTATAAAAAATGTTAAAACAAGATTATATTAAGGGGAAATAAATATAATCTTATTTTTTTAAATAACGTTATATTTGATAAATAAATAAATATATATTGATATATCTTCTTCTATATATTGACTATATAACCATAAAAAAATATATATAAAAAAACAAAAAAAATAAAACAATAAAAAGGAATTTCAAAAAAAAAAACTAATAATAGAATATAAGAAAAAATAAAAAAATAAGGAATTAAGAAAGAAGAAATAAAAATTGTTAATTCCGAGGGGTGACAAGTATGGAAATACAAAAGAAGGAATCGAATTCTAAGTTAAATATTTTTACGCTTACAATAATGAATATTGTTGCTGTTGTTAGTTTAAGAGGATTACCAAGTGAAGCAGGATATGGATTAGGAGCAATATTTTATTATTTGTTTGCTGCCTTGGTATTTCTAATCCCAGTTGCTTTAATTTCTGCTGAGTTAGCAGCAGCTTTTCCTGAAAAAGGAGGAGTATATCGATGGGTAGGTGAGGCATTTGGTTCTCGTTTTGGATTTCTTGCAATTTGGTTACAGTGGATTCAAAATACAATATGGTTTCCAACTGTTCTGACATTTTCAGCAGTATCGATAGCATATATTGGCGTTAATCCCTCAGAAGGAACAGCATCACTAGTAAATAACAGAATATATGTAGCTATTGTATGTTTAGTTTTATATTGGGGAGCAACATTAATAAATTTAAAAGGATTATCTGCCAGTTCAAAAATTAGTAAATATGGTGGACTTATAGGAACAATTATACCGGTAGGAATTCTTATTTTGTTTGCAATCATATGGTTATTTAGTGGAAAACCATTAGAGTTAAATACTAATATTTCTACTATGTTTCCAGATTTATCAAATTTTGATAATTTAGTTTTAGCTTCTAGTATTTTTCTTTTTTTTGCGGGAATGGAACTTTCAGCAGTACACGTAACTGAAATAGAAAATCCACAAAAAAATTATCCAAAAGCTATAATGATGGCTTCATTAGGAGCTGTATTAATTTTCATTTTAGGAACTCTTGCTATTAGTTTTGTTCTTCCAAGTAATTCTATCAATTTAACACAAGGATTATTGGTTACATTTGATAAATATTTAGTAGCATATGATTTAGGATTTTTATCTCCAGTAATTGCATTAATGCTAGTGATTGGAGTATTAGCTGGTGTGTCTACATGGATAGGAGGACCGAGTAAGGGACTTTTAGCAGTAGGAAATCATGGACTCTTACCACCTTTTTTTCAAAAGGTAAATAAAAATGGAGTTCAGATAAATATATTAATAGTACAGGGATGTATAGTTACTTTATTAATATTATTATTTACTTTTATGCCATCTGTACAATCGGTTTATCAAGTGTTAACACAACTTACATCTATACTGTATCTTGTTATGTATTTACTTCTTTTTCTTTCAGGTATTGTATTGAGAGTTAAAGAACCGAATCAACCAAGACCATTTAATGTTCCAGGAGGAAAAATAGGAATGTTCATACTTGGAGGAATTGGAGTTTTAGGTGCATTATTGGCTATGGGATTAAGTTTTTTACCACCTAGTCAGATTAAAGTAGGAAGTCCAACTGTATGGTATACAATTTTAATTATTGGTTTTATTGTATTTGTAGGAGCACCAATGATAATTTACAATATGAGAAAACCAGAATGGATAAACAAAAATAGTAAAGAATCTATAGAACCATTTACATGGGAAAAAAAATAGGAGGAATATTTATTATGAGTATATATGAAAAAAAATTAAAAAATTCAACAATTGAAAGTATTTTTGCAAGTAGTAATTCAGAAATTGAATTACCTAAATATAAAATGCCTAAAAAAGAATCTGATCCTAGAGTGATTTTAGAAGTAATTAAAGATGAATTATTTTTAGATGGTAATGCTAGACAGAACTTAGCTACATTTTGTCAAACTTTTGAAGAAAAAGAAGTTAGAGAGCTTATGGATCTATGTATAAATAAGAATATGATAGATAAAGACGAATATCCGCAAACGGCTTCAATAGAAGAAAGATGCGTTAATATACTTGCAGATTTATGGAATTCTCCTATTGAAAAAAATGCAGTGGGAACTTCAACTGTAGGATCTTCTGAAGCATGTATGCTTGGAGGATTAGCTATGTATTATCGTTGGAAAGATAAAAGAAAAAAAGAGGGAAAAAGTTTTGATAGTCCTAATTTAGTTAGTGGACCTGTACAAGTATGTTGGGAAAAATTTGCAAGATATTGGGATATAGAACTTAGACAAATACCCATGGAAAAAGATAGTTTTGGATTGACTAAGGAATCTATGTTAAAATATGTAGATGAAAATACAATTGGAGTTGTAACTACTTTAGGTTTAACCTTTACTGGAGAATATGAACCAGTAGAAGAACTTTCTAAAGCATTAGATGAGTTAGAAAAAGAAAAAGGTTTAAATTTAGATATTCATGTGGATGGAGCTTCTGGTGGATTCCTTGCACCATTTTGTGCCCCAGAACTTAAATGGGATTTTAGAAATGAAAGAGTAAAATCAATAAGTGCTTCAGGTCATAAATTTGGGCTGGCTCCTCTTGGATGTGGTTGGGTACTTTGGAGAGATAAAAAAGATCTTCCTGAAAGATTAATATTTCATGTTAATTATTTAGGTGGAGATATGCCTGTATTTCAACTAAATTTTTCTAGACCAGCTGGACAGGTTATTTCTCAATACTATCAATTTTTAAGATTAGGATTTGAAGGGTATAAAAAAATACAAATGAATTGTTATAAAACTGCTGAATATTTAGTAAAAAAAATAGAAGAATTTGGAATATTTAAAATGATTTACAGTGGAGAACCAGATAAAGGAATACCAGCATTAACCTGGTATTTAAAAGAAGATGCCAATGTAAACTTTAATCTGTATGATTTTGCAGATAAATTAAGAAGTAGAGGATGGCAAGTTCCTGCATATTCTCTTCCAGCTAATGCTGAAACAATTGTAGTACAAAGAATTTTAGTAAGACAAGGAGTAGGACTTGATTTAGCTTCGCTTCTTATTGAAGACTTTAAAAGAACATTAGAATTTTTTAAAACACATCGTATATTGGATAATTTAACAGAAAAAGAAGCGGGTAGTTTTAATCATTCTGGAAAATAAATAATAATAGAAAAATATTATAGAATACTAGATCTTAGCAATTATTAAATTGTTAGGATCTTTTTTATTAATATTTTTACATAAAATATTAGGAGCTGCTGCTGAAAAAGGATATTCATTAAATGAATTAGAAGTATTAGGAAAAAAAGTGGTAGAAAATTTGAAACCCATGGAGAGCCAGGAACACATAGAGAGAAAAAGCAAACTGCAGATGAATATGTAAATAAGTTAATGAATAAAATATTAATAGAGTCTAAAATAAATAAGGAAAAGATAGCTGTTCTTGTGAATGGATTGGGAAGTACTACATTAATTGAATTATTCGTTGTAAATAATAGAGTATCAGATATATTAGTTGAGAAAAAAGTGGAAGTTGTTGAAACTATGGTGGGAAATTATATGACATCAATAGATATGAGGGGTTTTTCTATAACTATTTTAAAATTAGACAGTGAATTAGAAGCATTACTGAACTATGAATCAGACACTATAGCTTTATCTAAAAAAAATAAATAATCTCTTTTATATGGAGGGAAAATGGATATCATAAAAATAATAGAAGAAATAGTAAAAATAATAGAGAAGAACGAATCTTATCTAACTGAGTTAGATAGAGTAATTGGAGATAGTGATCATGGAACTAATTTAGTGAGAGGTTTTAAAAAAGTTCAAGAAGAAATAAGAATATGATAGCAACTAAAGGAAGAGCAAGTTATTTGGGAGAAAGAAGTATAGGACATTTGGATCCAGGGGCAGTATCTTCTTATTTAATAATAAAAACTATATGTGAAAACATAAGGAGAAAATCATGTTAGGTTTTGTAGTTGTATCTTATAGTAAAAGATTAGCAGAAGAGATAATAATATTGTGTAATGAAATGAAAAAATACGATTTTCCAGTTATTAATGGGAGTGGAATGGAAAATAAAAGTTTAGGAACTGATCCACTAATAATAAAAAAAGCTATTGAAGAATCGTATTTAAAAGATGATGTAATGATTTTTGCTGATTTAGGAAGTTCTATTTTTAATTCAGAAATAGCTCTAGAATTTTTAGATTGAAATAAATACAATAAAGAACTAATAAGAATAGCAGATGCTCCAATTGTTGAAGGAGTACTTATGTCCATGGCAATAAATGATGAAAAATTAGTTTTGTGTGAACTTAAAGAGGAATTAAAAGAACTTAAAAATATGAAAAAAGTTTGATGCTATTTTTGGAAAAGAATTAGGAGGAAATTCATCTTTGGAGAGAGAATTATTTTTATGGTTATAACCATAAAAATAACTTGAATTAACATTTTTTTATGGTTATAATATAAAAAGAGGTGATTTATATGATAAAAAGAGAACTGTATTTAGATAAAATCAGACCATTTATGAATAAACCAATAATAAAAGTAATAACAGGAATGAGAAGAACTGGAAAGTCTGCTATTCTTCAGATATTGAAAGATGAATTTATTGAATCAGGTATAGATAAAGAAAATATAATTTTCATTAATTTTGAATCTATGAAATATGACTATATTGAAAATGCGAGTATTTTATACAAGGAGATATCTAATTTTATAAAAAATGATAAGAAATACTATCTTTTTTTAGATGAAATTCAAGAGGTCAAAGAGTGGGAAAAAGCGATAAACTCATTTTTAGTAGATTATAATATAGATATATACATATCGGGATCAAACTCTAAGCTTCTTTCTTCAGAGTTAGCAACATATATAGCTGGGCGTTATATTGAGATACCAATATATCCACTTTCATTTAAGGAACACCTTCAATTTAAAAAGGAACTAGAAGATGGAGAGAATCTATCTTTGGAGAAAGAACTATATCATTATATAAGACTAGGAGGATTTCCAGTTGTTCATACTTCAAAATATTCTCCAGAAGATGCTTATAAAATAATATATGATATTTATTCTTCAATAGTATTAAGAGATATTATTCAGA
>CAMTIW010000075.1 GCA_947072665.1 uncultured Fusobacteriaceae bacterium
GTATATATATTTATGGGAGCTGGAGATATTTCTAAACTAGCTCATAAAATAGCAGATAATATAGAAGCGAGGATATAATGAAAATTATAAAAAATCATTTAATGAAAGAATATTCCAATATGAAAATCGGTGGAATTACAAAAAATTATTTTATTGTGGAGAATAAAGATGAAATAAAAAATATTTTAGATAATTATAGGAATATATTTATAATTGGAAATGGAACTAATACTTTAATAAGAGATGGGGAGTTAGAAACAAATTTTGTATCTTTAAAAAAATTAAATAAAATAAAAAAAATAGAAGATAATATTATAGAGGTAGAGTCTGGAGTTGACTTTTCAGATTTAATAAGTTATGTAGAGAAAGAAGATTTTACAGGGCTAGAAAATTTAGCAGGAATACCAGGAACAGTTGGTGGATTAATTTATATGAATGGTGGTGCTTATGGGAATGAAATATTTGATTATATTTTAGAAGTTGAAGTTTTAGATGAAAATAGAAATATTAGACGAATAAAAAAAGAAAATATTGATTTTTCATATAGAAATACAGAAATACAAGAAAAAAAATGGGTAATACTTTCAGCTAGTTTTAAATTTGAAAAAGGTTTTAAAAAAGATATAGTAGTTGAAATACAGAAAAAAAGAGATACGAGACATCCTTTGGAACTTCCTAATTTAGGTAGTAGCTTTAAAAACCCTAAAGATAATTTTGCAGCTAAGCTTATTATTAAATCAGGAGTACAAGGGTACAGAATAGGAGATGCACAAATATCCGAAAAACATCCTAATTTTATTGTAAATTTAGGAAATGCTTCCTATGAAGATATAATAAATCTTATATCTCATGTAAAAAAAGAAGTTCTAAGTAAAACAGGTGTTAGCTTAGAAGAGGAGATTGTTATAATTGATAAATAATGAAAATAAAAATTTAAAAATAGCAGTATTTATGGGTGGAATTTCATCAGAAAGAGAAATATCTTTAAAAAGTGGAAGAGCTATATTAAAAAGTTTACAAAGACAAGGATATAATGCTTTTGAAGTGGATTTGAAAGAAGATAATTTTTTAAAAGCATTTAGTGATAATGAATATGATTTAGCATATTTAGCACTTCATGGAGAATTTGGAGAAGATGGAAGAGTTCAAGCAGTTTTAGACATTTTAAAAAAACCATATACAGGTTCTGGAGTAACATCTAGTGCTATAGCTATGGATAAAATATATACTAAAAAAATAGCCGAATCTATTGGAATAAGAATTGCAAAAAATTATAATTATCCAGAGGAAGTAGAAAATTATCCAGTAATAGTAAAACCAGCAAAAGAAGGTTCTAGTTTTGGAATTTTTATTTGTAAAAATTTAGAGGAAATAAAAGCAGCATTTATGAAATTAGGAGATACAAAAAAAGTTATAGAGGAATATATAAAAGGAGAAGAACTCACTGCTGGTGTTATGAATAATGAAAGTTTAGGAGTATTGAGAATAAAATATTCCAATGAACTTTATGATTACGAAGCAAAATATTCAAATGGTGGTTGTACACATGAGTTCCCTGCTAAAATTTTAAAGAGTGCTTATGATGAAGCTGTTTTAGCATCATTAAAAATTCATAAAGAACTTGGTTTGGAAGGAATTTCTAGAAGTGATTTTATGTTAAAAGATGGGAAATGTTATTTTTTAGAAGTAAATACTTGTCCAGGAATGACAGAAACAAGTTTAATTCCTGATTTAGGAAAAATAAAAGGATATACTTTTGATGATATAGTAAAAAAAATGGTAGAAACATTTAAAAGTAAAAAATATTCAGGAAAGGAGAGAGTTGATTGAAGCTATTTTTAAATTCAATATTTTTATTTTTTTCAATATTTTCAATATATAAAATAGAAACAGAATATATATACAATCCTTTTTTTAAAATTAAAGAAATTTCTTTTTTAGGGCAATTTTCTATGATAAAAAATGAAGCTTCTAAATTAGCTACTGAACTTTATGAAAAAAATATTTGGGAAGTTAATATAGAGTTATTGGAAAAACAATTGAAGAAAGATATAAGAATTGACGAAGTAGCTATTGAATTTAATGAAATAGGTAAAATAAATATTGAAATTAATCAAAAAAAACCGGAATACTATGTAGAAATTCAAAGAAAAACTTATTCTGTAGACTCAAAAGGCAAAATATATTCTTTCCTAAATGAAGATGAAATAAAAGAATTACCGATAATATTTGTTGGAAATGAAAATGAAATTTTAGAAGTTACAAAAATTTTAGAAAAAATAAAAGATGAAAATTTATTACAAATGATATCACAAATCTATTATGAAAACTCCAAGGAAATAAATTTTTTAATAGGTGAAAATACTATTATAAAAACAAATGAAGAAGTATTACCTAAAAAATATAATGTTTTAAGAGAATTATTTATAAATGTTTCTAAAAACAAAAAAATTGAGTATATAGATTTAAGATTTGATGGTTATGTAGTTAAGAGTACGGGAGATGAGAAAGATGGAAAAAAATAAAATTATTATAAAAACTATAATGGATATTGGAAACTCTAGAATTAGAGTTCTTGTGGGGGAGTTATTAGAAAATAATGAAGAAATAAGGGTGATAGGTTATAGTGAAACAGCAACTCTAGGATTAAAAAAATCTGTAGTGGAAAATCCTGAAAGCTTAACTAATTCTATAAAGACAGCTATACTTAATGCAGAAAATAAAATGGATTTAAAAATAGAAAGTGTTATAGCTGGGATAAGTAGCCCAAATATAAAATCTAGAACAATAAATAAAAAAATAATTTTTCCAGAATGTGAAATTGGAAGAGCTGAAATTGAAGAATTATTTCTAGATGCAGAAAAAGAATTGCTGCATAAAGATGAAAAAGTAATAAAAAAAGAATTATATAATATAAGAGTTAATAATTCAGGTATAATTAAAAATCCAACAGGGATAATAGGAAAGGAAATTCAAGCTGATATTCATATGATATGTATAAATGAATTAGATTATACAAGTTATGAAGAAGTAATAAATAGAGCAGGACTTGCTTTAGAAAAACTGACATTAAATTCTTATGGTTCTTCAGAATCTGTATTGGATGAGGAAGAAAAAAATATGGGAGTTGCTCTAATTGATATAGGTGATGGAATAACAGATATATTAATGTTTAAAAATGGGAAATTAATATATTCTAAATCTATCCCTTTAGGTGGAATGCATTATATAAATGATATTAGTTATATCTTGGAAATTCCAAGGGATGAAGCTTTTGATATTTTAAAAAAACTTAAAAATAAAAATGTTTTAGATGAAAAAATAATAACAGAGAGTGGAAAAGCTTTTACAGTTCAATATATAAGAACAATTATTGATGCAAGAACTGAAGATATAGTAAAATTTATAGTTCAAACAATAGAAGAGTCAGGCTTTAATGGATATTTAGGAAAAGGAATTGTGATTACAGGTGGTGCAATTGTATTAGAAGAATTAACAAAAAAAATAACGCTGGAAACAGGGTATAAAGTTACTAAAAAATCTCCTGAACCAATGAAAGGATTAGAGGAAGTAGATTCTTCCATGGCTAGTGTAATTGGAATTTTAATGGAAACTATGAAGGATGAAGCAAAAAAATTAAGAGATAATGAAACAAAAGAACAAAAATATTTGAAAACTGAAGAAAAAAAGAATAAAGAAATAAAAGAATTGAATGAATTGTTAGATGAAAATGAAGTTGAAAAAATAAAGAAATCAAAAAAAGAAAGTATTTTTAAACCAATTTTAGATTGGTTATCTAATTATATATAATAAAATGGGAGGGGCAAAATATGTTAATTAATGAGGGAAAAGTTAAAATTAAAGTTATAGGAGCAGGAGGAGCAGGAGGAAATGCAATAAATGACATGATAGAAAGTGGCGTTGTTGGAGTAGAATTTATTGCAGCTAATACTGATGCTCAGGATTTAAATAAATCTTTAGCAGATGTAAGAATTCAATTGGGAGAAAAATTAACAAGAGGTTTAGGCGCAGGAGCAAATCCAGAAATTGGAAAACTTGCAGCAGAAGAAGATTTAGAAAAGTTAAGAGTGATATTAGAAGATACTGATATGTTATTTATAACTTCAGGAATGGGAGGGGGAACAGGAACAGGATCTTCTCCAGTTATTGCTAGAGTGGCTAAAGAGTTAGGCATTTTAACAGTTGCAGTAGTTACAAGACCTTTTGGTTTTGAAGGTAAAAAAAGAAAAACAAATTCAGATTTAGGAATAGAAGAGTTAAAAAAATGTGTAGATGCTCTAGTTATTATTCCCAATGATAAATTATTCGAATTACCAGATAAAACAATTACAATGTTGAATGCTTTTAAAGAAGCAAATAATATACTAAAAATAGGTATTAAGGGTGTAGCAGATTTAATGATAGGTAATGGTTTAATAAATTTAGATTTTGCAGATATAAAAGCAACTATGCAGGATTCAGGAATAGCTGTCCTTGGTTTTGGTGAAGGGTCAGGAGAAAATAGAGCTGTAAAAGCTACAGAAAAAGCACTTCAATCTCCTCTATTAGAAAAATCTATAAATGGTGCAAGTAAAATACTAATTAATATAACAGGATCTTCATCTGTATCTTTACAAGAGGCAAGTACAATGTCTGAGATGATTAGAGATGCTGCAGGAAAAGCTACTGAAGATGTAATGTTTGGATTAATTGTAGATGAAGAATATGGAGATACAGTACAAGTTACAGTAATAGCCAATAAATTTATAGATGAAAATGAAAAAAATGAACCATTTATAAGTGTAGATGCAAAGAAAAGTGAAGAGATAAAAATAGAGAAAGCTGAATCTATTTCAATAAAATCAGATTTAGATTTACCGCCTTGGATTAGAAATAGTAAAAATTAAATAAAAATAAAAAAATAAGGAAAATCTGAATAATAAAGATAATTCCTTATTTTTTTTTGTTTTTTAAAGGAAATATAAGAAAAATAGTGTAATATGCTATATAGTATTTATATTTAAAGAGGAGGTAATGTGATAAAAATAATAAAATATACCTGTATTTTTATAATAATTTCATTTAATTTGATAACTGCAAATATTGAAAAAAGTTTGAGCTATAAAAAACATACTTTAAAGGATACATATGTAGTTTCAAAAGAAAAAAGAGAGTATCAATGGGAAAAGATTTCAAAACAGTTAGATGATTTAATGTTATTTCAAAATGAAAATAGTGATTTTGGGATTTTAAAAAATTATAAAAATTATAATAAAAAACCTCCATTAGCAATAGAAGTAACTGAAGATAAATATAATATAGTAAAAGACAAATATGGTGTGAAACAAAACCAAGCTATTCCTTTATATAATGAAAAGAATATTCAAATACCTGAAAGATACGCAAGGGATGGGACTCTTATTTCTATAATAGAAAAAGATAGTGAGTATGTAAAAATTAAGGTTATTGAAATGGAAGGAATATGGTTTGTTCCTATAAGATATGTAAAAAAAATAAAGACATTAAAATTTGATAAAGCAATTTTTGTAGATAGAAAAAATCAAAATATATGTACTTTGGACAATGTTAGAAATACATGGAAAATTAGGAGTATGAATCCAATTACTACAGGATTAGATAAAGCTCCTTATCAATTTGCTACCCCATTGGGGATTTTTGTTATTCAAGAAAAATTATTAGAAATGCCGTATTTAGAAGATGGAAGTAAAGAAAAAATAGGAGGTTCAGCTCCTTATGCTAGTAGATTTTCTGCAGGAGCTTATTTACATGGAGTTCCTGTAAATTTACCAGATACAAAACACATAGAATATTTATGGTCTCTAGGCACCACTCCAAGATCTCATATGTGTGTAAGAAATGCCACTTCACATGCTAAATTTATCTATGATTGGAGTAAAATAAATAAAACTTTAGTTTTTGTAATTGAGTAAAGTTATTAAGAGGATGAAATCAAAAAAGTTGACTTTTCTTTTTAATAACTGTATAATAAACAAAGATAATACAATTAAAAATAGGTTGAAAATTAATCTATTTGTATTTTATTTTTAGTTTATTAGGTGGTGATTTAGTCTGAAAGTCAAAAAAATACTAATGTTGATTTTTTCTATTTTTATTTTTAATAGTACTAGTTTTTCCAAAAATTTAGAAAAAAATAATTATAAATTAGAAGAATTTTCTTATGTTAAAAAATTGTATAGTGATTTAAACTTAGAAAAAGATTTAGATTTTAATATTTTTAAGATTGCATTAAATGGGTATTTAAAAATAGATAATAGAAAAAAAAATTTATTAACAATAATAGATTTTTCTAAACCTTCAACAGAAAAAAGATTTTATGTTATTGATTTAAATAAAAAGAAAACACTAATAAAATCTTATGTAGCTCATGGGAATAAAAGTGGTGGAAATTTAGCTACTTCTTTTTCAAATAAACTAAACTCTCATAAAAGTTCACTAGGTTTTTTTTTAACAGAAGGAACTTATAATGGTGGAAATGGTTATTCAATGGTATTAAATGGATTAGAGACTGGAATCAATGATAAAGCTAAAGAACGTTCAATAGTTATTCATGGAGCCAATTATGTGAGCTCTTCTATTATAAATACCCAAGGAAGATTAGGAAGAAGTTTTGGCTGTCCTGCCATTCCTAAAAAAATAAATAAAAAAGTTATAGATACAATAAAAGATGGTTCAGTTATATATATATATGGGAATGATAATAATTATTTTAAAAAAAGCAGTTTTGTATAAAGCTGACAAAAGAAGACTG
This sequence comes from uncultured Fusobacteriaceae bacterium, assembly GCA_947072665.1. Classification (GTDB taxonomy): domain Bacteria; phylum Fusobacteriota; class Fusobacteriia; order Fusobacteriales; family Fusobacteriaceae; genus JAGNZR01. The sequence continues at coordinate 6,791 of CAMTIW010000075.1, forward strand.
ATTCATTTTATTTTTGAGTCGGTCTTTTTTATTAGATAAAAGATTTGGAAAAAAGGGGTCAAAAGTAGAAAACCATGGTATAATATTTTTGCTAAAAATTATAAATTTTAATATATATGTGAGGTGTTTTATGCGTTTGTTCTATAATGAGCACATGGGTTGGATTGAAGTGATCACTGGGAGTATGTTTTCTGGGAAGAGTGAAGAATTAATAAAGAGATTAAGAAGAGTTAAATATGCAAATCAAAAAATGGTTGTATTTAAACATGCTTCTGATATGAGATATGATGAAACAAAAGTATCATCTCATAGTCAAAATTATATAGAAGCAATTCCAGTGGAAACTATAGAAGAAATGTATAGAATAGTTAAAACAGATTATAGGGATGTAGAAGTTATAGGAATAGATGAAATTCAATTTTTTGGAGAAAAAGTAGTTGAATTTTGTGATAAAATGGCAAATGAAGGAAAAAGAATTATAGTTGCAGGTTTGGATCAAGATTTTAAAGGGGATCCATTTAAACCAATGGATGAACTTTTAGCAAAGGCAGAATTTATAGATAAATTTAACGCTATATGTATGGTATGTGGAAGTCCAGCTTCAAGAACTCAAAGATTAGTCAATGGAGAACCAGCTTATTCAGACGATCCAATAGTTATGGTAGGCGCTTCTGAAAGCTATGAAGCAAGATGTAGAAAACATCATGTGGTAAAAATAAGAGAGAAATAGGAGAAAAATGAAATTAAATTTAAGAGCACTAGAAAAAACTGAGAAGTTTGGTTTTATGTTTTATATATCGTATGAAGGAACTAAATTTCATTGTTTTGATGAAATGACAGATAAAAATACAGTGAAAGGTGCTTTTAAAAATAGCATGGAAAAATTAAAATTTACTTGGGCAAAAGGAGTTCAACAAGCTGGACGAACCGATGCAAAAGTTAGTGCCAATGAAAATATACTCTATGTAAGTAGTTTATACAGTGGTAATTTAGAAAACTTAAAAAAAGAATTTAATAAAATTTCAGAATTTTTAAAAATAAAAGAAATAGTGAAAACTTTTCCTAATTTAGTTTTCCCTGATATGATAGAAAGTAGAGAATATATATATTCATATCCTAAAAATAAAATAAAAAATACAATAGATGAAATAGAGAAAAGATGTTTAGAGAATTCAGGGACTCATGATGTAAGTAAATTTACAGATAGAAAAGGACTGGAGTTAAAAGAACATATGAGAACGGTAACTATAAATTATTCAGAAGGGAAACTGAATTTTTTAGGAAGTTCTTTTATGCCAAAACAAGTTAGAATAATGGCAAATTATATTTTAAATGATAACTTTGAGCCACTTCCTGGAAAATATTTAACATTGGAAAAAATATATTTAAAAGATGAGCTAAAAAATATGTTTATTGTTTTAAATAAAGAGATATTAGATAAGGTTAAAATTGAAGCAGATACAACTCTTAAACCAGAAGAAAAATTAGAAATACAATTTTTAGTTCATAGTATATTAAAAGTTGAAAAAATTGGTGATTCAGCTTTGATTTTTTATGTTAAAAAAGGAAAAAGATCTGATTTTGTTGGTAAAAATGGAAATGTTATAAAAAAATTAAAAAATAAATATGGAAATATAGTGGTAAGAGAAATGGAAAAATTTTGGTAATTATATAAGAAGAGGTACAAATGGTTATATCAAGAATCAAGCAAGGACTTATTTATATATTTGGAAAATATGATGAAAAATGGGAAGTAGAAATAAGAAATGTTTTAAATTCAAAAGAATTTGAAGTATATATAAATATGTCAAGATATGATAAAATTCATGGTTATATAATTTTAAAAAGGGTACTATTAAAAAAAGAATTAAGAAATAATAAGCAATATCAAAAATTAGCTCTTTTACATGACTGTGGCAAAAATAAAATTGGACTGTTCAAAAGAATAAAAAAAGTTTTAATTGGAGATAAAATATTAGAAAATCATTCTGAAAGAAGTTACAAAAAGCTAAAAAAAATAAATATAGAACTTGCAATACTTTGTAGAAATCATCATAATCCAGAGTATGATAAAAATATGATGATTTTTCAAGAAGTTGATGATGAATAAAAAAGAAGGAGAAAAAATGACTGTAGATATAAGAAAGCATCTTTTACATATAGAAAAACCAGCAAGATATTTAGGAAATGAGATAAACAGTGTACATAAAAAAGAATATATATCAAATATGTGTTTGTTTTTTCCAGATATATATGAGGTGGGAATGTCCAATTTAGGACTTAGAATACTTTATAGCATAATGAATAAAGTTGAAAATTTTTATTTAGAAAGAGGTTTTTCTCCAGATACAGACATGGAAGAAATTATGAGACGAGAAGGTCTTTCTTCTTTTTCTTTAGAGACAAAAACACCATTGAAAGAATTTGATATAGTGGGATTTTCTTTATCATATGAAATGAGCTATCCCAATGTTTTAAATGCTTTAGATTTAGCTGATATTCCATTTAAAGCAAAAGATAGAGATGAGACATATCCTCTTATAATGGCTGGGGGAACATGTATGATGAATCCTTCTACCATGGAAAGTTTTTTTGATTTTATAGTTATTGGAGATGGAGAAGATACCATGCCAGAAATAGCAAGAAGAATGGTAGTTAATAAAAATAAGACTAAAAAAGAAAAACTAATGGCAATTGAAGAGTTAGATGGAGTTTATATTCCTACGTTACATAAAGGAAAAAAAAATATAAATAGAGCAATAGTAAAAGATTTTAATGATACTTCATATTATGATGATCAATTAGTTCCATATATAGGAATAGTACATGATAGAGCTACTGTTGAAATTCAAAGAGGCTGTACACGAGGTTGTAGATTTTGCCAAGCAGGGATAGTATATAGACCACTCAGAGAAAGAAGTTTAGAAAATAACTTAGAATTAATAGAAAAAATGCTTAAAAATACAGGATATACAGAAGTTTCATTATCTTCTTTAAGTAGTAGCGACTATTCAAATATAGATGAGTTAATAAATGCTCTAAAAAATAAACCAGAAAACAAAAATTTATCCATATCATTACCATCCTTAAGAATGAATATTGACTCTGTAAAAACAGCGGAAGAAATTAGTGGTGGAAAAAGACCAAGTTTTACTTTTGCTCCAGAAGCAGGCTCACAAAGAATGAGGGATATTATAAATAAAGGAGTTTCTGAAAATGAAATAATGGAAACAGCTATAGCTG
>CAMTIW010000076.1 GCA_947072665.1 uncultured Fusobacteriaceae bacterium
GTATCAAAATATATAGTAATTATCTCAATAGCTTCTATTACTGCTGTTTTTCCTGTTCCGTTAGGTCCATATATCCCTGATAATTTATCTTTAAATTCAATTGTAGATTCTTTTATATTTTTGAAATTTTTCATATTAAGACTTTGAATTTTCATTCTTCTCCTCCTAATTTATTTTAATTTGTATTAAATATTATCATATTTATACAACAATTGTCTACAATTTTAAGTTAAAAAAACTTATTTACACAAAAATTAACTAACTTATTTTATTCTCAGATATATAACCTATGTTATCAGAGCCTCTATATTTATAATTACATGTCTCGTCTTGCATTCCTATTTCGCCACTTCTTGCTCTGCTCATTCACATTCTAGTTCTATTGGAAATATGTAACGATAATCCCCCTTTAAACTTCTTTTAAAGATTGATTAATCTAGTATATAATATTTATATTTATTCTCTAATTCTATCCAATTTATAATATAACTATCTTTTAATATAATATCATACTTGTCATTTCCAGTAGGTTTTTTTATAATACCTTTTAAAATTTTATTACATCTAAAAAATTGATAAATCCCTTCAACTTTTTTTCCTTCATAAAAAAGCTTATCTTTTACTAAAACTAAACTAAGAGTACTATTAAAACTATTATCTTTTAACTCTTCTAAAAATTTCAAGTCTTTTATAAAAGAAAACATTTGTTCAGGATATTGTCCATTTAAAGGGTGTTTTATTTCGATTGCATATTTTTCTTTTTGATCTTTAGAATAAATCACAATATCAATTTCTTTCTTCTCAAACTTCTTTTTATCAACATCTGTAATGAAAAAATTTATATTTCTCTCAAATTCAACTTTATAATTATCTTTATAATTATCTTTTAAATATCTTCTAAGATAAATCCCTAATTCATGTTGCAAACTAAATTCATTATAAATATTTGAAAACTCTATTTTTTTAGAATACTCTAAAAACTCTATTATAGTTTCTTTTATTTCACTAATCATCAGTTTCTCTAGATTTTTCATATTTTTCTCCTCTTAATAACACCAAAACAAATTCAAATAAATTTGGTTTTTTTATTAAACTTTCTCTCCAACTTCTTTAAACTTCTCTACAAAAGTAGCAATTTTCTGAAAAATATTTTGCTTTTTTGCTAAATATTCAGGATTGAGTGGGCTCATTTTAGGAAGAACATCATTAAGTTCAGTTCCATTTTCACTAGCATATTCTCTTTTTAATGACGCTTTTATATATCGTTTTGTAGCTTCTTCATTAAGATTTTCACTTTTAATTAAATCCTCTATTTCTCGTTTTTGTTCAGCACGAGCAAATGAGAAGAATGTATCTATAATACTCGCTTTATCTTCAATTTCATCTAAATCAGTTTGTTTAATAAAGTCTATTACTAAACTTTCTTTAGCTCTATTACCTACACTAGAACGTATTAAATGACGTACATCATTAACTAATAGTTCTTTATTCTTAGATAGTTTATTATTTTCAAAAATTAACTCAAGAATATAGTCTAAGTTTATCTCTTGTGATTTTAAAAGTTCTATTTCGAAAACAACATCATTCCAATCAAGAGAAGAGGTTTCTTTTTCTTTCTCATTTTTTTCACGTCTAGCCCAATCACAAATATCATTATATGTAGAACGACAATTCTGAACATATCTTTCTTCTAAAACTTCAATCTCTTGAAGATTAGTTATTTTTTCATCATCTACAGAATAAATGGCTTTAAAATCTTCTAAAACATAGGGGTCAGTGGTATCTAATGATTTCAAAGCTTTTAATTCTATAAATTCATCATAATTTTGTAGTATATTTTCAATTCGTAAATATTCTCCAAAAAGTTTAACAAAATCTTTCTTATCTTTTTCTGTAACAATATCCTCAATATCAGAAAAACGCTCTTGTAATTCTTTTACTACATCTACATATCCACGATAAGCCTCACCAGTTACCATATTAGTAAAACCTTCCATATATTCTCTATAACTTTTTTCCAATACTACGTTCCTAGTATTACTATCTCCAAAAAGAGTAATAGCTTCAATTGTAGCTTGTTCTAAATCTCTAAAAGTAACAATATTTCCAAAAGTTTTTGTCGAGTCATAAATACGGTTTGTTCTTGAAAAAGCTTGTATTAAACCATGGTATCTAAGATTTTTATCAACGAATAATGTATTTAGTGTAGGAGCATCAAAACCAGTTAAAAACATTCCCACTACAATTAGTAAATCAACTTCTTTGTTTTTTACCTTTTTAGCAAGGTCACGATAATAATTTTGAAATTCCTTACTATCTACACCATAGTTAGTTTTAAACATATTATTATAATCTTTAATTGCTAAAGATAAAAACTCTTTTGCACTATGATTCATTGCTGATAAATCAAAACTTTCATCACTAATCTCGCCTAATGCACCTTGTTCTTCATTGGGAGCAAAAGAAAATATTGTAGCAATTTTAAGAGGTTTCTCAGTATCTTTTTGTAAATTTTTTAAAGTCTCATAGTAAGCTTTAGCTGCATCTACACTACTTACAGCAAACATAGCATTAAATCCTTTTCCACTAGAGTTTAAACGATGAGTTTTTATTTTAAAATTCTTAAGAATATATTGAGAAATTTCTTTTATCCGTTCTGGATGAAGAAAAGCTTTTTTATTTTCTGCTGCTGTTAATTTTTTTTCATCATTTTCTGTTTCTATATCTTTAAATTTAGAACGTACATCATTATAATCCACTTTAAACTTTAAAACTTTTTCATCTCTAATAGCATCAGTAATTACATAAGAATGTAACTCACGTCCAAATACACTAGCAGTAGTCTCAGAACCAAGAGCATTTTCTGTTAAAATAGGAGTCCCAGTAAATCCAAATTGATAGAATATTTTAAACTTTTTCTTAATATTTTTTTGAGCTTCCCCAAATTGAGAACGGTGAGCTTCATCAAAAATAAATACCACCTGTTTTTTATATATGGATAAGTCAGCTTCATTTTTCATAAGATTATTTAATTTTTGAATAGTGGTAACAATAATCTTATTATCATCTTTTTCTATATTTCTTTTTAATCCTACAGTATTTTCTGAACCATTGACGCTATCAGGGGAAAAACGTTGATATTCTTTCATTGTCTGATAATCTAAATCTTTTCTATCCACAACAAAAAATACTTTATCAATGAAATCTAATTCAGTAATTAAACGAGCTGCCTTAAAACTAGTAAGAGTTTTTCCAGAACCTGTTGTATGCCAGATAAACCCTCCTCTTTCTATGGAACTACATTTTTTATTTAGATAACTACTGTTAATCTTCCATAAAATTCTCTCTGTTGCAGCAATTTGATAAGGACGCATAACAAGTAAATTATTACTTATATCTAAAACTGAATATTTTAGTAATATATTTAACAATGTATTTTGCTGGAAAAATGTAGCAGTAAAATCCTTTAAATCTTTAATTAAAGTATTATCTGATTTTGCCCAGTTCATAGTAAAATCATAACTATTTTTACTACGTTTAGTAGTATTAGCAAAATAACGACTATCTGTACCATTTGAAATAACAAAAATTTGTAGATATTTAAATAGAGAATTTTCTGAATTAAAACTCTCTTTACTATATCTATGAATTTGATTAAAAGCTTCACGAATAGCAATTCCACGTTTTTTCAGTTCTACTTGCACTAAAGGTAATCCATTAACTAAAATAGTAACATCATATCTATTAGCTTGAGTTCCTTTTTGTTCAAATTGTGAAATTACTTGTAATTTATTATTAGAAATATTTTTTTTATCCATTAGATAAATATTTTGGATATGCCCGTCATCAAAAACAAAATCATAAATAAAGTTATCGTGAATTTTACGTGTCTTGTCAACATGATTATCACTTGGTTTATCTAAATATTCTTCACAAAATCTAATCCATTCAGAATCTGAAAATTCCATATTATTGAGATTTTGTATTTGTACTCTAATATTTTTTAACATTTTTTCAGGAGTGGTTAAATCTGATATATATTCATAACCTTGATTTTCTAAATCTTTAATAAGTTCTTTTTCTAAATCAGCTTCTGTTTGGTAGCCAGCTCCTTGTTGCTCTATCTTAGTATATTTATCTAATATTATAAAGTTATTAGACTCTGTTATTGTTTTATAATCAGTCATTAATTCCTCTCCTTGAAACTATATTTTGAAAGAAAAGAGGTAAAAACTACTTTGAAAGTTTCTATTTGTGAATCCATTAAATTGTTATACTCTAATTCTGATAACTTATCATGACTATAATGATCTATAAGCTTTAAAAAATCTTCACTTTCGGTTATTCCGTTTAAACACATTTTCCACTCACTTTGCCCTAAAAAATTCGCTGTTTTTTCTAACAATGTTCTAAATAAATTAAAGTGATATTTTTTAAGCGCATTCTTTTTAATAGTATCTTGAATTTCCGTAATTACAGTATGATGATATGCAAAAGGAGATTCATTTGTTTGCTTTGTTAATTTTAATTCGTTTTCTGTTTTAGAAAGAATAAAGTTTAACTTATTCCAATTATCTTTATTTTTGTAAAATAAGACATTAAAAAACAATGGATGATGTGTGGTAATTAAAAAATTAAACTTATCTTTAGAATCTACAATAAGTTTTGTAACTTTTAGCGCTATAGTAATTATTCTGTTGTCATCCATTGAGGATACAGGGTCATCAATAATAATATATTTTTTATTATCAAATATATCTGTTGAACGATCTTCTTGTTTTTCGTCTAACAATGCGATAGACTCTTCTACTATTGCGTAAAAAACAGACCATCTAAAAATATTTTCTTCGCCTCTTGATATTTTAATTTTTTCCAAATTTCCTGGCATTTTAAATGTGATTACCCCCGTAGCTATGTCAATATCTGGTTCAATTGTTCTATCCATAAATTCTTTAAAATTGTCAACTATTTTTTTATTCAACCCTTGGTCCCTTACTAATTCAAAAACCCAAGAGGTTTTATCAATTTTGAAATTAATATTATCATTATCCCAATAGAAATAATCTTCAAAAAAAGCATTATAACATAATATTTTATCACGCATAACTTCTTCAAAATTTTTGGATAATCTTGTTTTTCCCGTTCCATTATATGCGTATAAAACTACAACGTTGGTTTTATCATGGTTATTTTGTTTCAAACTATTTAAAAGCCGTTTATAAACCCCATCAATTTTCTTATATACACCTTTAGCCATATTATTACACCTTCTCTTTTTCAAATGTCAGTAGTTTATTCCTGTAATATTCATACTGTTGCTGACGCATTTTTATTTCAGCAGGCAGACCTTGTGAAAGATCATTGCAAAGAGTATCAAATCTATCCAGAATATCAACGATACGTTGTTGTTCTTCAAGAGAAGGTAAATGGAAAGAGTAACGCATTATTACATCTTTATTTCCACGTGGCATTTTAGCACCCTTGGCATTTTGCATATTATAGTTAAAAAACTTCTCAGTGCATAAAAGAACATATAGATATTTAGGTAATAATTTATCACTTATAAGTTGAATTACTAAAACGTCTCCATTTGTACCTCCACAAGTATCCGAAAACCAAATTTTTTTTAAATAAGGTCTTATATTTCCTATCAAGATGTTATTTTTTTCATATCTTGTTAATTTCCCTTCTGTTGGTACATAATTTGAATCTGTTTTTCCTTGTCTATCTTGTAAAAGATTATCGACACCTATATAGGTAGTTTTATCAACTTGAATTGCATTAATTCTATCTTTTGAATATTGAGCAACTTCATTTAGTTGAAATATAGGAATCTCTTCTCCAAAAGTAAGTAAACGCTCTCTATAATATTCATACTGCTGTTTTCTCATTGTAAGCTCTGCTGTAAGCTCTGCAGTAAGCTCTGTGAAAGTGTCTAAAATACGGACTATTTCCTCTTGGATATGAAGAGGGGGGATAGGGATTAAAAGTTTTTCAATATCTTTAGATTTTAAAAATCCTTGTCCTGAATTATTCTTAACAGAATTAAAATGATTTTTTATTTGTTGAGAATCAAAAAAATGTAAAAAGAAGCAACTATTAATTAAATTTTCATTTAGACGAATTAGGTACATATTTTGTCCATAAAACTCTAGGTCAGTATATTTAACTCTAGCAACTTCACCAATTGTCCCAATCATACTAATTAGAATATCTCCTTTAAGTATCGCTCTATTACGAGATAAATTTAAATAATCAGAACGAGAAATGAGTTTAGTTTTGTCAAAATTAATATGACCATTCCTTATATTTTTTGAAGTAATATAAGGAATTTCTCCACATTCACTAAATTTAGGTGTAGAAGGCATAATCCAAAATCTATCTGTTGTTATTTCTTCGATACTCTTCCACTCAACCTCAACCCCATCAAGCAATTTATTCATAAAATCCATATTTATATCTCCTCTATACTAAATTCACTATACCCCTCATAATAATAACTTATATCAATTCCTTTCATAAATAAACTACGGTCATTGATTTCAGTAGTTAGAGCTTGCTTTAAAAGGTATTTAATTTCTATATCTTTAATCATACTTCGTTCCATAGCTGATAAATACTCTTCTTTATCAACAAGGTTCCAGTCTATAACTTTTTTAATGTTTTTTTTTAGTATTAGGTCAAGCCATATACGAGTAGCTCTACCATTCCCTTCTCTAAAAGGGTGAGCAATATTCATTTCAACATATTTTTCAATTATTTGTTCAAATGTTATTTGTGGCATTTTATCTATATATTCCAATGAATGAGTAAGATACATTAGAGGAGCAAAACGAAAATTCCCCTTAGAAATATTAATAGTTCTAATTTTTCCTGCAAAATCATATATATCTTCAAATAGATATTTATGAATATAAGCAAGACCTTCAAAAGTTCCTATTTTTACTTTATTAATATCTCCATAATCAAATAATTGTTTAGCTTTTTTTTTACTGATTTTTTCTTCTATTTTTGAAAGTTCTATCTGATTAGTAATTTTTAATTTATTATCTAAAATCATGATTCAATCACCTCAACTATCTTATCAATTTCAATACGAAGTTTATCTATTTTTGAAACAGTTGCTTTTATCTCTGCGTTTAACTCAGTTATATCCACTATTTCTCTTGTATCTTTTGCTATAACATAAGAATTTACAGATAAACTATAATCATTTTCAACTATTGCATCATAATCAATAGAGTTAGCAACATATTCAATATCTTCTTTTCTATCAAACATCTTTATAATTGCCTCAATATGTTCCTCTGTTAATATATTATTATTTGTTTCTTTTTTATAAAAATCTACTCCACTAGCATCAATAAATTGAATTTTATTATCCTTTTTACTTTTTGAAAGAACTAATATATTAACCGCTATTGAAGTTCCAAAAAATAAATTAGGTGCTAATGAAATAACTGTTTCCACAAAATCATTATCAATTAGATATTTTCTAATTTTTTGTTCTGCACCACCACGATAAAAAATACCAGGGAAACAAACTATTGCAGCTCGTCCTTTACTTGAAAGATAGCTAAGTGCATGAAGAACAAAAGCAAAATCAGCTTTAGACTTTGGAGCTAAAACTCCTGCAGGGGCAAATCTATCGTCATTAATAAGAGTTGGGTCGTCACTTCCAACCCAATTTATTGAGTAAGGTGGATTAGATACAATTGCATCAAAGGGTTTATCATCTCTATAATGAGGTTCTAACAAAGTATTTCCTAAAGCAATATTAAACTTATCATAATTTACGTTGTGTAAAAACATATTCATACGAGCAAGATTATAGGTTGTATGATTAATCTCTTGCCCATAAAATCCATCTTTAATAATGTGCTCATCAAATTGTTTCTTAGCTTGTAACAGAAGTGAACCTGATCCAGCTGCAGGGTCATAAATCTTATTAATTGTATCTTGCTTATGTATTGCTAATTTGGCAATAAGTTTAGACACGCATTGTGGAGTGAAAAATTCTCCTCCAGATTTTCCAGCATTTGCTGCATAATTAGAAATTAAAAATTCGTAAGCGTCTCCAAAAAGGTCAATATGGTTATCTTCAAAATTTCCAAAATTAAGCCCTTCAACTCCTTTTATAACAGCAGCTAAATGCTTATTTTTATCTTTTACAGTATTTCCTAATCTATTACTTGTAGTATCAAAATCATCAAATAATCCTTTAATAGCCTGTTCAGATGGATAACCATTTGCTGAACTTTCAATAGCAGTAAATATATTCTTTAAATCAGTATTTAAACTTTCATTTGTATTGGCAGTTTTGGCTATATTCGAAAATAACTGACTAGGATATATAAAATAACCTTTTGTTTTAATTGCATCAATTTTAATATCATCAGTTATAATGTCATCAGATAGCTCTGAATATATAATACTTTTCTCCCCACCCTGAATATATATAGAAAAGTTTTCACTTATAAAACGATAAAAGAGAGTTCCTAAAACATATTGTTTAAAATCCCAACCATCTACTGAACCACGGACTTCATTGGCTATTTTCCATATTTGAGCTTGTAATTCTGCACGTTGTGCTGTACTTGTCATTTTTGTTCCTCCAATTATATGTATAATTCATTTATTATTCTTCATATACATAAGTACTATTTAATATATCATTGTACCATTTTTAAATAAAATTTTCTATGAAAAGCCTTGTTAATATCTTTGATTTAATCATGAAATAAATAAAAAAATCAGGAAAGTTTTATTCCTGACTTTTTTATTTATACATCATTATTTTTTTTCACATTTGCACTTATTAATATAGGTCAATACTCCACCTATTATATAGCAAAGTATATCACTAAAATCATAAGTTGTTCCTATTACTATTCTCAATATATTATTTTTTATTTCTAAATACTCTACTAATTTAAAATATTGCAAAATTTCTATAAAAATAGCAAATATAACAACTTCAATTATAAGTTTTTTATAATTATTCTTAAAAAATATATTTAAAAATGAATAAATTAGAGGAATAACTAATATATCCCCTAAATATGGTCTTATATACTTATCTCTTACATACATTCCTATATATAATTCAATTGTAAAAATACTGATAAAAACTATACAATTATTTAGTTTAATTTTTTTCATTTTTTAGTATCCCTCTTTCACAATAATTTAAAAGTTTATTCAAATACTATTTCTTCATTAATTTTTTGGTTAATATCAATTTTAGATTTAATATTTATTTCATTAACTAACCAACCATTTAAAGTACAATTTTTAATGAATTCATCAATTCTATTTACACCTTTAATTTCTTTTAGTGTTACAACTGCTCCAAAACGAATTCCTATTCCATCTTTAGGGTCTAACCTATTACTTGTTTTTATCTCCATTCCCCAATTTTTATTATCGTATGCTTTTTTAGGACTATTTTTTATTTTTATAGTTTCAGAGATATATTTAACATTATCTCATTTTCTAAATTTATCTCTTGCTTCATCTTCAAAAAGATAATTTTTTGTAGCATTTAATTCTTCATCTTGATTTTGCTTATCTCCTTTTATATCATAAATTTTACCATTATTTCTTATCCTTCCGAAATGGAGATTAAATTCTGTATTTGTATAGTCAACTCCTTGTGCTCTATCACATAAAGGAAAATAGCACATAGTTACTCTAGCAATATATGGATATTTGTCATCTTTTATTGGTATAGGAAAATGATAGTTATAGGTATTCCATTTTTCACTTATGTCAGAAACCATAAATTTTATTTCATCTTCTTTTGTTTGCATAATATCATTTATTTTTATAGGAACAACTCCATGTCCATACCATGCAATGTTCTCAGGAATTAGTTTATCATTCCATCCTCTTGCAGAATCAATTATAATTGCTTTGGCAATTTCTCTATTAAAACCTAGTATATCAAGTGAACTACCCACCACTTAAAATCTAATGATTTTTGAAGTTGGGGGCTTCGTAA
>CAMTIW010000077.1 GCA_947072665.1 uncultured Fusobacteriaceae bacterium
ATATACATATAGATTCAAAAATACAAGTTTTTGATATTTTAATTATAGAATCTTTTAAAATATTTTTACTTATGACTTTATTATTTTATTTAATAGTTTTTATTATTGAACTATTTGAGAAACCAGTTAGAGAGTTAGCTAAAAAAATAGGTTATGATAAAACTACTGAAGAAGAAAAAGAAGACAAAGGTGAATTTGAGTTCATCGAGGATAAAATTAATGAATTGAATAAAAAAACATTATCAAAAGATATAAAGGATTATTTGTTAGGTATAACCTTAAATTGTGATGTAGATAAACTTGAGAAGAATTTAGAATTAGCAGTGGAAGATGAAAAAAGAGTAGTTTTTTTAGAAATCTTTGATATTGAATCTTTAGAAACAAACTATGAGATGTTTAATTTATCTAAAAAATATAAATTTTTATTTTGAAATGGTAGAGATAGATTATAAAAGTTTTGCATTAATATGTAAAAATATAGAAATTTTTGAGTTAGAAGGAGAATTGGAAAATATTTTAGCAAGTGTGGAGGAAAAATTCAAAATAAAATATTCTGTAGGAGTTTCAGATAGTTCGAAAGATTTATTTGAACTACCTAAAATGTATAGAAGAGCTAAAAGACTATTAGATTACAAGTTTATATATAAATCTTCAAGTATAATTTTCCAAGAGAAAATTTCACAAAATAAATTGAATAATTATTATTATCCAATTGAATTAGAATCTAAACTAATATCTAAAACATTAAGTGGTAATATAATTGGTATTAAAAAGATTATTAATGAGATTTTTGAAGAAAAATTAGAGGATGCAGAGTTTAATAAACACAAAATCAAAGAGTTTTCAGCATTGTTATACAATACTTTAAACAGAATAATAATCCTTTTACAAGAATTTCACGATAAGAAAAAAATCCAAAGTATAGAACTTGAAAAACTTAATAAATCTACAGATTTATTATTGTTAAGAGAAAATTTTCTATCTCTATTATTGGATATTTGTAAGATAACTAAAAATGAAAATCAAAATGATTCGGATATTGTAAAAGTAAAAATTCAAACTTATTTAGAAGAAAATTATATGAAAGATATTTCTTTAGAAAATTTAGCAGATTATTTAGGGCATTCTTTTAAATATACAAGTATTCTCTTTAAAAAACTAATAGGAGATAATTTTAAAAGCTATCTCAGTCAATATAGAATAGAAAAAGCTAAAAATATAATGAAAAATAATAGTGATTATAAAATAAAAGATATAGCTGAAATGGTCGGTTGTAACAGTTCAAATACATTTATAAGAATGTTTAGAAGATATGAAGGGACATCTCCAGGGAAATATACAGAAATGGAAGAAGAATTATAAATTTTATTTTAGTGGGGTAGAAATGGAAAAACCTAATGTTATTTTTATTACAACAGATCACCAAAGAGCTGATACTCTTGGAATGATTCAATGTGGGAAGGAGGTAACTCCTAATTTAAATAAATTATCTGAAGAATCAATAAATTTTAAAAGAGCTTATACAAGTTGTCCACTTTGTGTTCCTGCAAGAACTAGTTTAGCCACTGGTGTTTTTCCAACAAAAACCGGTGTGGTTATAAATGAATTGAAAAATATTCCTGAAAAAACTAGAGAATTGAAAACTATACATGAATATCTTTATGAAGATGGATATGAAGTAAACCATTTTGGAATGCAGCATATAACTCTTATACCAGCTTTAGAAAAAAGAATAGATTTTAAAAACTTTTTAACTGATAATGATTATGAATCACTTTGTAAAAAAGAAAATATTCCGATTTTTGGAGTAGAAAAGGATAAAATTATAGTTAATGAGTTACATCTTGATAGGATAGAAGAAAAAAAATATACAGGATCTAGAGTTTCATATTTTACTAGAGATGAAAAATTATTTAGAGATAGATTTTATTTGGATAATACTTTAAAGTATTTGAAAAATGAAGATTTTATAAAACCAGTAGCCTTATTTTTAAATATATGGGCACCACATCCACCTTTTAATGTAATTAGAGAATATAGTGATAGGTTTAAAAATCCAATATTACCTGAGAATATAAATACTCCATCCCAGGATGAACCACCTAAACGAAGAGAGGGCATTGCTGCACAACTTTCTGAAAATCATGACTTAGAACATTGGAAAAATGTATGGTCAGCTTATTTAGGATTAACTAATTATGCAGATAAATTAATAGGGGAAGTTATAGATATTTTAAAAGAAAAAGGTCAATATGAAAATACTATTATAGTTTTTACTGCTGATCATGGAGACCACTTAGGACAGCATAAAATGTTTCAAAAAATGGAAATGTATGAGCAAGCAATAAATGTTCCTTTCATAATGAAACTTCCCAATTCAAAAGAAAAAAGAAGTGTTTTATTTCCAGTAAGTCATTTAGATATTGTTCCTACTTTACTTGATATTTTAAATATAAAGAAAACAAATACCACATGTGGTGAGTCCTTGTTGAAATATTTAGAGAGTAATTTAAATATTCAGCGAGATGTATATACACAGTATTCTGGGAATCAAGTTGCAATTGGGGATATAAGAAGAAGTATAACAACTAATAACTATAAATATATTTATGATCCAAAAGATGAAGATGAATTTTTTAATCTAAAAACAGATGAATTGGAAATGTTAAATATTGCAAAAAATAATGAAATACAAGAAAAAAAAGCTGTCCTTAAAAATAAACTTAAAAATTTTTTAATAGAAGCAGAAGATTGGATAAAAATATAATATAAAAAAATTAAAAAATACACAAATAAATTAAAATATAGGGGGAAGTTTATGAAAAAAAGAATATTTTTTATGTTAGCTGCTATTGGAATACTTCAAGTTAATACGGTTGCAAAAGAAAAAGAAGATTATAAAATATCAAAAAAACCAATTGAAATGAGCATTTTAGCAATTCAAAATGGTAGAGTTTTTGATGAAAAATGGTCAGTATTTGAAGAAGCTTTTAAAGATACAAATGTGAAACTAAAAAGTGCAACATCTAAAAATTTAACAGATGAAATGCAAGCATTTAATTTATCAATATCTTCAGGGAAATTACCTGATATTATTTCTCTATCTTTTCCTGATAAATTAGAAAGTTTAGGAATGGATGGTGGGATTATTCCATTAAATGATTTAATAGAGAAACATGGTCCTAATATAAAAAAATTCTTTGAGAAATACCCAAGATATAAAATGGATGCAGTAGCTTCTGATGGAAAGATATACTTTATACCAGATTATTATGATTGGTATGGAATGAGAGCTTCACAGGGATTATTTATAAGAAAAGATTGGTTGGATAAACTAGGATTAAAAACACCAGAAACAATGGATGATTTCTATAAAGTTATGAAAGCTTTTAAAGAAAAAGATCCAAATGGAAATGGAATAGCAGATGAAGTTCCTTATTTTGATAGAACAACTGAATTTGCAGATAAAGAATTAGTAGGACTTTTTGGTGCAGAATTTGGATTTTATGTGGATAATGGAAAAGTAAAATACGGTCCAGCACAAGAACGATTTAAAGAAGCTATGCCAGAGGTAATAAAATGGTATAAAGAAGGATTAATCGATTCAGAAATATTTACAAGAGGTTTCCAAGGAAGAGATTATATGTTAAGAAATAATTTAGGTGGAATGACATTCGATTGGTTTGCAAGTACAACTGCATATAACACAGATATAGAACTTAAAAATAAAATAGAAGGTTTTGAATTTGTTGCAATTGCACCACCTGAATATAAAGGGAAAAGATATGCCCCAGATGCTAGAACTACACATTTAGGTGGTTGGGCTATAACTGCAGGAGCAAAAGACCCAGTAGCAGCAATTAAATATATGGATTATTGGTTCTCGGATAAAGGGTATGAACTATCTAACTGGGGAATAGAAGGTGATACTTTTGTAAGAGATGAAAATGGTAAAAAAATGTTCACTGATAAAGTCATGAAAGCTGATGGGAAAACACCTCTACAAGTATTGAGAGATGATGGTGTTCAATTTAGAATCGGAGCACTTCAAGATTATGAATATGAAAAAGCTTGGGGAAATCCACAAGCAAATGAATGGGCAGAAATGTATGTTAAAAATAATTATGTTGTTGACCCTATGCCAACATTGAAATATACCCCAGAAGAAAATAGAAGAATTCAAAAATTAAACTCTCAACTTGATATGGCAGTAAAAGAAATGAGTCAAAAATGGATATTAGGGGCAGATGATTTCAATAAAAGTTATAATGGATTTATAAAAAGATTGGATAGTATTGGTCTGAAAGAAGCTTTAGAAATAAATCAAAAAGCATATGATAGATTTGTGGGTAATAAATAAATATATGAAAAATTTTTAGGAGGAACAAATGGAAGTAAAAGCACAGGAATTAAAAACTCCTATTAAAAAGAAGTCACTTTTTAACCTAAATATTTTTGGGAAAAAAGAAACTACTTTTAATAGTGATCAGAAGACATTGTACTTGATTATATTACCTTTTATAATTTGGTATGCAATATTTGCTTACAAGCCAATGTATGGACTTGTAATTGCGTTTAAGGATTATAGTTTGTTTAAAGGTATTTCAGGTAGTGAATGGGTGGGACTACGAAATTTTACAGAGTTTTTAACAAGTCCATACTTTTATACAACTTTAAAAAACACGATAATGCTGAATGTTTATAGTTTATTTTTAGAGTTTCCATTTGCAATTGTATTAGCTCTTATGCTTAATGAAGCAAAAAATAAGTATTTTAGATCTTTTGTACAAACAGCATCTTTTATTCCATATTTTATAGCAGTTGTAGTTGCAGCAGGAATAACAGTAAACATACTTTCGCCAAGTACTGGTGTAGTAAATCATATACTAGCTAAAATGGGACTGGAACGAGTATATTTTCTTTCAAAACCAGAATTTTTTAGAGGGATTTTTACTGGGATGAATATGTGGAAAACAACTGGTTTTAATGCAGTTATATACCTTGCTGCACTTACAGGAGTGGATGAATCACTGTATGAGGCGGCTAGAATAGATGGGGCAACTAAACTTCAACAATTACGTTATATAACTCTTCCAACAATAGTACCTACAATAGTTGTTATGTTAGTATTGAAAGTTGGTAGTATGTTAAATGTTGCCTTTGAAACAATTTTACTTTTATACCAACCAGCAACATATTCTACTGCTGATGTTATCAGTACTTATGTTTATAGAACTGGAATGTTAATGCAAGATTTCGGACTGGCTACTGCAGTAGGGTTATTTAATGCTGTTGTAGGATTTATATTGGTATATAGTGCTAACAAATGGAGTAAAAAAATTACCGAATCAAGTTTATGGTAAAATGACCTGGAGGTTAAAATGACTAAGATACAAAAATCAAAAGATGAAAAGATTTTCGATTTCATAAATTATTTACTATTAGGAATATTTGCACTAATGTTTATCTACCCTATAATATATGTATTTTCTGCTTCTGTAAGTAAACCTTATTTTTTAGAAATAGGTGAGATGGTTCTATTTCCAAAGGGATTAAATTTAGATTCATTTAGAGCTGCAATAAAATTGGAAGGGCTATGGTTAGCATATGCAAATACTATTTTTATAACAGTTGTAGGAACGTTGGTAAGTATGTTCTTTACAGTAACTGGAGCATATGTATTATCTAAACCAGAACTTAAATTTAGAAAAACTTTAACAATACTTATAGTAGTTACAATGTGGTTTGATCCTGGAATGATTCCTAAATACTTGAATTTTAGAGATTTAGGGATGATTAACTCTTATACTTCTGTTATTGTAGGGTTCGCTATAAATACTTTTAACGTTATTATCTTAAAAAGTTTCTTTGAAGCAGTTCCAAAATCATTGGAAGAGTCTGCTAGAATAGATGGTGCAACTCAATGGCAAATTATGACAAAAATATATTTACCATTATCAACTTCAGCTTTAACTACCGTATCTTTATTCTATGCAGTTTCAAGATGGAATGGATATTTCTGGACAATGGTTCTTTTAACAGATGACCAGAAAGTACCTTTACAAGTATTTTTAAAAAAATTAATAGTGGAAAGAGATAGTGCAGGAGAAGCTGCTCAAATGATTACAGCTACAAGTGCTACATCTCCACAATCAGTAATATATGCAGTTATTGTATTATCAATATTACCTATATTAATAATATATCCATTTATTCAAAAATTCTTTAAAAAAGGAGTGACATTAGGAGCTGTTAAAGGATGATAGAGGAAAAAAAAATTATTGAAACTGCAAATATGATTTGTGAACAAAATTTTATTTTTGATCATAAATGGGATATGGAAATTTGTAGAACTCCTTATAAATTTAAAGATTCAATTATATGGAATTATAATCCTTTTGGTGATTCTGAATGGACATTTATGCTCAATCGTCATAAATATTGGATATATTTAGGAATAGCGTATAATTTAACAAAAAATGAAAAATATTTGATAACATTTGAGAAACAAATAGATTCATGGATAGAAAATGTAGACATCTTCAGTGATGAATATAAAGATTGTTCAAGAACTATTGAATTGGGAATAAGATGTATCAACTGGATAAAATCACTAGAACTTTTTAAAAGTTCTAGTGATTTCTCCCAAGAAAAAAAGAAAAAAATAGGAGATTCTCTTTTAGAACAATGTAAAATATTAATAAAAAATTATGATGATTTTAGAACCTTGAGTAACTGGGGTATTATGCAAAATTGTGGAATTATTGTTTTTTCTATATATTTTAAGGAATATGAAGAGACGAAAGAATTTTTAGATATTGCAATGAATAGACTTGAACATCAATGCAAAATCCAAATACTTCCTGATGGAGTACATTGGGAACAATCACCTATGTATCAGAATGAAGTACTAAATTGCATATTAGAAGTTGCTATTATAATGAAAAAATATAAGATGGAAACACCTATTTTTATACTAGAAACAATAAAAAAAATTGGTTATGCAAATTTATATATGAAAAAACCCAATCACCACCAACCTATGCAGGGAGATAGTGATGATACGGACCTAAGAGATATAATTACGAGATGTGCGTATATATTAAATGATGAAGTGCTTAAATTTGGTGGATATAATGAAATAGATTTTGAGTCTTATTGGGAATTAGGAAGTGAGAGTGTTAAAAATTATAAGTTGATTTCTGAATTAGAACCTGAATTTACTTCTATTTCTTTAAAGGAAAGTGGGAATTTTTATTTGAGAGATAGATTTTCTGAAAAGGGGAATTATCTTTGGTTTAGATGTGGCTCTATTGGGAGTGGTCATGGTCATGGAGAACAATTACATTTTGATTTGACTTGTAATGGTGAAAATTTTATAAGTGATCCAGGTCGTTATACATATATAGAAGGGAATAAAGACAGAGATTATTTGAAAAGTTGTTATGCACATAACACTACAATAGTGGATAATATCCCATTTACAAAATTTAATGGTTCTTGGGGTATTGAAGAATCAGCTTATACTTTAAATACCTATGATTTATTAGGGAAGGATTTTGACTATGTTGAAGGTGGGCATTTAGGTTATATTAATTTATTGGTACCTGTTGTGACTTTCAGAAAAATTATATATATTAAACCTGATTTATGGATAATTATAGATGAGTTTAAGACAGATGGCGCACATAACTATTCACAGATATTTAATATAGAACCTGATAAAAAAATAGAGATAATTAAAAATAAAATAAAATTAATTGGAAAAGATACGGAAATATTTATTAATTGTATGGAAGATGTTACTCTAAAAGAAGAGAAAGGGGTTTTCTCAAGGGAATATAATTCTAAAGTTGAAAATAAGAAAATTATTACAAATTATAAATCAGTTAATAACACGACTATGTTTACAGTGATATCCAGAGAAGATATTTTATTTAATGAAATATCAGTATTAAGAGGGGATGGAACTTTAGTTCCAATATCAGAAGCTAGAGGAATAGAGGTTATATTGAAAAATAATAATAAAATAGTTATTGTAAACTCTATGATTGATATAGGAAGTCAGAAAAAAAGTTATATGGTAGATAATATTATTTTTTATGGAAAAGTAACTTTAATTGAAAAAAAGGGGAATGAAAATATTTTAAAAGTTATAAAATATTAAGGGGAAAACCAGTAAATAAAGTAATTTGGAGGAAATAAATGAAAAAAATATTAGCATTAGCTACTTTATTAGTATTAGTAGCTTGTGGTGGCAAGAAAGAAGAAATAACAAAGAATGAAGGGACTCAAAAAAAAGAGTTTTCAATCTTTGCAGTGCATCTAGGGAAAGTATTTGATTCTGAGTTACCAGTTTACAAAAAAGCTGAAGAATTAACTAATGTAAAATTAAAGGGAGTAGCTTCAAAGAACCAAACAGATCAAGTTCAAGCTTATAATTTATTACTTTCTTCTGGAAACATGCCAGATATTATAGCGTATGAACTAGCAGATGGATTAGAAAAGTTAGGTTCAGAAGGTGGGCTTATCCCACTTGAGAAATTAATAGATGAACATGGTCCTAATATAAAAGCATTTTGGGATAAGTATCCAAGATATAAAAAAGATGCAGTTGCAGCAAATGGTCATATATATATGATTCCTAACTATAATGATTATTATAATATAAGAGCATCACAAGGATATTTTATAAGAAAGGACTGGTTAGAAAAATTAGGACTTGAAGAGCCGAAAACAATTGAAGATTTTTATAATGTGTTAGTAGCTTTCAAAACAAAAGATCCAAACGGTAATGGGAAAGCAGATGAAGTACCTTTTTTCAGTAGGGCTAATCTTCCAAGAAAAGTTTTGATTTCTCTTATAGATATGTTCCAAGTAGAACCTTCTTGGTATGAAGTAAATGGTAAGGTAGTATTTGGTCCAAGTCAAGAAGACTATAAAAAAGCTATAAAAGAGATGGCAAAATGGTATAAAGAAGGACTTATAGATCAAGAGATATTTACAAGAGGATTAGGAACTAGAGATTTTATGTTAAATAATAATATTGGTGGAATGACAAATGACTGGTTTGCAAGTACTGCATCTTATAATGAAATATTAAATAAATCAATTGAAGGATTTAATTTCGAAGCTATATTACCGCCTGAGTACAATGGTAAAAGAATAACTAAGAATGCTAGAGCAACATATATGGGTGGATGGGGAATTACATTTGCAGCAAAAGACCCAATAGAAATAATTAAATATTTTGATTTTTGGTATTCAGAAGAAGGAAGAAGACTTTGGAATTTTGGTATAGAAGGGAAAGAGTGGGAATTAAAAGATGGAAAACCTAAATTTACAGAATATGTATTGAAAAATCCAGACGGGAAAAATCCACTTACAGTAATAAGAGAAAGTGGAGCACAGTATAGATTAGGAATGTTCCAAGATGGAGAGTATGAAAAGCAATGGGGGGGGCTAGCGTCTTCTAAAGCAATTGATTTATACACAAATAATAATGCAATAGCTGAGCCATTCCCATTCTTAAAATATAAGGAAACAGAATCTAGAGAGTTTATAAAAATAGATTCACAGTTAAGAAATTATATAGAAGAGATGGCACAAAAATGGCTTATGGGTTCTTCTGATATAGATAAAGATTGGGATTCTTATTTAAAAAGACTTAATGATATTGGATTAGAAAAAGCAGAGAAAATTCAACAAGAGTCTTATGATAGATTTATGGCTAACTAATATAGTATTGTATAGACAATTGTAAAAGTCATATTTTTTAAGATAAAAAAATTCGAATTTTTAAA
>CAMTIW010000078.1 GCA_947072665.1 uncultured Fusobacteriaceae bacterium
TGAAAATTATACCATTTTTATCTATCAAATTCAATGAAAAGATAAAAAAATAAGTTATAATAAAAAAAATGGATAAATTCAAACTAGTTAAATTTTACCCATTTTCATATAAAATTTTTATGCTAATTTCTTAATGTTTACACAAAACTTGAAACAGTTTCTAAAAAATATTTATAACTATTCCAAATAATATATATAAAGCACTATAAATTATAATTGAAAATTCTTTATAATACATTGAAAAATAAGCTGCTATAATTCCACCAAAAACAAATAATATTATTTCTAATATATTTAAAATTATATGTTTTAAAACTCCTTTTTTTCCTTTTAATAATTTCCCAATATGTGTTCCTAATTCTGTTAGATTTCCAGTCATATGAGTTGTTCTAATCGCATAGTCTTTAAATTTAATTGCCATTCCATTTTGAAATCCCATGGAGAAAGTTAAAAGATATAACATTTCTTTATGAAACCCCATTAATAACTCTATCAATATAATAATAACTCCAAAACTAGCCATTCCTTTCCCGTAATTTTTAATATTTTTTTCTGTTTCTTCTTCACCTAAAAATGATACAAAAATTGCTCCTAATAAAAAAATTATTATTAAAATTAAAAGTTGAAATATTTTTAAATTTATATCTTTTTTTAAAAAAAATTCAGAAATAACGGTAAGTGAACCAGAAAAATGTGAAATAGTAAATCCTAAATAATTTACTGTTAAAATATTTATATAACCACTAAAAAAGCACAATAAAGGAACATATATATAGTATTTTTTATCTTTAATTTGGCTCATCTCCTATTTATTCCACTGCTATATAATAACGCATATATCTCTGAACCTCCCCATGCCTTTAGGCAGGGGGTTCTAAAATATTAAATATTCTCATTTCTCTCCTAAAGATGAAATACACTATATTTTTCATTTTAGACTTTCACTATCAATTGCTCCTCTGAACAAATTAACGATAGTATTACGCCCGATTCAAGACGCTTTCTATATTTTGTTTTCTTGAAATTTTATATTCCCATGCTACTTAAATTTTTATTTCCTCTTACTCTTTTTAGCTCTATATTATAATAGTTTTAAAAAATTACTATATGTCTTTTCACATCTATCTTTATCAATTGATTTTTAATCATCTGTTACATTCATTATTAGAAAAGCTGAATACATATCTCTTTGTATTTTTTCACCTTAGTTAGTTTTTCATGTTGATATTTTCTTATATCTTTTTGTTTTCTATAAAGTTCTTTTAAATTTTGTTGAAGTTTAATATATCTATTTGACCTTATCCACCAGACTTTTTTATTACCTTGTTTTTTTATAGTTCTATCTAAGTTAAAATTGTTTCTATTTGTAGCTCTTCTTGACCTATCAAGTTTTCTTAAAATTTTTCTTTTTTCTTTTTCAATATTATTAATTCTATCTGCTAATTCTAAAATCTTCACCTATTTTTCGCTTGAAATAGCAAGTGTTTGAGTTCCAATATCTAAACCTACTCGCCCTTTTCCAATAGTATTATTTTATCTCATTAGTTTTTGAATTAGTTTTAATTGGTGGAACACCATTAAAAACTATTTGAAAATAATATTTATATCTGCTTCTTACAAATTTTCTAATTATTCTACAATAACTAATAGGATTTCTTAAAGATTCTTGCTCATACTGATTATTTATATTTATCACTACTGAAATTTTAAGCCCTAACCCCATGTTAAATTTCCTTCTAAAAATCTAATGCCAGTTTTATTAGATTTTCCTTCAACAGAAAAGAAAGAATCAAATTTTTTATAGTGGATTTTATTACCATTTCCATAAAGTAGTTTCTCATAACTTTTCCATAAATTTGTAGCTAATTTTTGAGCTGTGAAGCTATCTATATCTTTTTTAAAATGATGTTGAAACTCTTTTAGATGAGTATGAAACTGATATTCAGAAAATCCATACTCTTTATATAATAGATTTAACTCTTTTAAAGATTGTTTTCTCAGTTCAGATTCTCTGTTATTTTTATACTCTATTAGTATTTCTTGCATCCCTCTATATTTTTTAGTTTTTGTGAGTTCATGATAACTTTTTGCAATTAAAGCATTGTATATTTTTTTAGCTATTTCAAATCTTTTTTCCTTGTGTTTCAGGAGCATGATACACCTTACGAATATATTTTTATTGTGTTTTACTAGTTCACCGTACATAGATTTTAGAATTCTTAAAAAGACGAAATATGTGTATTAATAACTTTTTTTCTGATTGCTCCATAATATTCTAATTTTTGTTTTTTGCTATTACTTTTAAATACTTTTTCAATAAGTTTAGTTTGTTCTTCTTTTTGCTTATTTACTAGATTTGAAGGACTTCTAGACTTTTTCTTTAAGGAATCAATAGTTCCATCATATCTTTTATGCCAGAACCGCATATATTCTCTATTAACATGATATTTTATTGTGGCATCAGCATTATTATCTACTTTAATTACATATTTTATCAGAATCTTCTCTTTTTTTTAACCCATTTGTCAGATATCTATCGTATCACAACAATTTAATTTTCTTTAAAGGTATTTATTACGTTTTTAAATTCCAATAATGTACCTATAAGTACTTTCTTACCATTCATCACTAAACTCTTTTTTCAACTATAATTATTCTTATTTATATTCCAATTCTAAACTCAATCTTTCTCTTGCTAACTCCTCTTTTAATTCTTCTTCTGTAGGAAAATAAAATTTATATTTTGATGCAAATATATTTTTACTATCGTCTAATAGAGTATACTTTACCATTGAGTCATCTTTATCTGCACAAAGTAGCAATCCAATTGTAGGATTATCTCCCTCTAATTTCAGTTCTTTTTCATAGTATCTAACATAAAAATCCATCTGTCCTATATCTTTATAGCTTAGTTTTCCCATCTTCAATTCAACAAGAACAAAACATTTTAGAATATAGTTGTAAAATACCAAATCAACATAATAATTATTCCCTTCAATATTAATTCTCTTTTGCCTTCCTACAAAAGAAAACCCTTTACCTAATTCCAATAAAAACAGTTGAAGCTTATTCATTAATGCAGACTCTAAATCACTTTCTACATTTATAGAATATTCACCTTTGCCTAAAAATTCAAATATCATTGGACTTTTTATTAGGTCAGAAGATTTTTCTATAATCTGCCCTACTACTGATAATTTTTTTACTTCTTTGGGATTTTTACTTATTGCTATTCTTTCATAGAGCATTGAACTTATTTGTCTATCTAACTCTCTAGATGACCAATTATTTTCTATTGCTTCAATCGAATAAAAACTTCTGATATTTTCATCTTTTATCTTCATTAATAGCCTATAATGAGTCCAACTTAATTCTCCACACAGTGAGTGGAGAATTGGAAACGTTATATAATATTGCCGCATATACCAAAGATTTTGTTTTGAATAACCTTTTCCAAATTCCTTTGTCAATTTTTCTGAAATAGAAGTTATTACAAATTTTCCATATTCTGCTCTATCTTCACCTTTTTGTTCTTCTTCAACAATTTCTTTTCCTATATTCCAATAACTTTCTAACATTGTTGAGTTAATAATTTTGAATGCTTTAGAACGCCCATTTTCTATTATTGTTTTCACTTTGAAATACAGGTTATCGATTAGAATTATTTTATTTTCCATAAAAGCTCCCTTATATTTAATAAATTCCTCAACTTTCTATACTACTGGTACCGCTATTCCAAGCTCGTTACAGAATTTTTTTCTCGTCATCTATTTTTATTTATAAAAATATTATCACAAATTCTCAAAATATTATCATTTGATTTATATTTCATATTTCATATTTCTATTATATTACTAGACTATCTCTAGTGTCAATGATTAAAAAAAATGCTTATATCCCCATAGCTAAAGCTAGCAGCTTTACGCACTCTTTGATAAAAATTTATTAGATATTAGGTTGTTTTTAGTTTTCAATATCAAAATTTCACTGGAGCAAACACCTTTAAATTCGGTAACCGAATATTTTTTTAAGTATGGTCTTAACTTTCAAAATAAAACTTCTCCTTTTTTAAATAAATTTTTTATACTTTTTTGTTCTTTAGAATTGCATGACCTTAAAATTATTCCTGTATTTCGAAAAAAATGTTCTAATTCAAAATAATAAAATATTTCAACGTTTTTTTAAGGATTATATTTAGAACCTGATACTGAACAAATTTGATTTAATTCCTTTTCCTCTCACTCACCACTAAATTCAGGAAATCTTAATTTTGGTACTTTATTTTTCATTTATCTCTTCATCCTCAACAATCTTAGCTAAATCCTCTTTTGAGGGAAGTATTGTCATATATCTACTCGTAAAAATCTGTTCATTATTTTTTGGTAAAGTTATCTCAACTAAAGTATCATTTTTATCTTTACAAATAATAATACCTATAGTCTTATTCTCATCATCTAACTTTACAAACCTGTCATAATAATTTACATACAGTTTCTTTTAGTCTGTCCGCATAAAGATTCTCTTCTACCACGAATTTTTCAATAGCTTTTTCTTTTTCTCTTTTAAAAAAAAATCAAACTCTGTTTCTACATCTTGTTCTTTTGGAATTAAAGGTAGATTTTCCTCTAGAAATTTTTCAATAAGTTCTTTCTTACTTCTTAACTTCTCTGAACCATCTAATAGTTTTAAGATAAACTCTTTATCCTTTACATAACTCTCGCTATTAGGATCTAATTCTTTTAATAAAAGCACAATATAAGTTACATTAATATCATCTCTTTTTAATAATTCCACTTCAAAGTCTAAATCATTTAAGATAGAAACTTTTTCTTTAGTTGTTTTATTTTTTACTTCATCATATATATCTAAGTATTTACTTTTATAATCTTCAAACTCCTGCTCTACAATTTCTCTACATATTTATTAAATTTTACCTGAACCTGTTGTATGCCATATATCCATTCTTAGGTGGAAGATTCTCTACTCTTTTTAATATATTTTCAACTGCATAATACTGATAAGGCCTCAAGATCACTAAAATTTGCTCTGATTTATGAAGTACTATATATTTTCCTATCATTTTTAAAATATGGGATTTATTTAAGAATTTTGCTTAAAAGACTGATTTTTATTATTTGCATAATACTTTGTATTTACTCCATTACTAGTTACATTAACCTTTTATTCAGCGATAAATTCTGTAATTTTATCATTTACTTTTGAAATACAATTTGCTAAAGTAGTATGTTCGTTACTTGTGATATCTCCCTTTGTTATTTTAAAATCAATCTCTTCTTGGTTTCTATTTAACTTTTTTATAAGTTCCAATGAAATTAGATCCGACCCACCTTCTACAAGAATCAGTATAATTTTCTTACCCTTTCTTGGCATTTATAACACCTGCCTTATATAGAGATCTTCTAATTTCGTAGCTATCAGTTTCTTTATAAAGTTCTTCATCTTGCTCCTGAATAATCATTTCTCTAAGATAGAGATCTCTTAAATTATTATTAGGCTTCACATATTTTAATCTAACATACCTATTATGAGGATTGGTAGTTGTGAATACCACCGATTCTTTTTTTATTTTTTCTAATATTCTTAAATTGTGAGATGTAAAAATAATTTGCCCACTCATATCTAATGAAAAAATTTCCAATAGTTCCCCTAATAGATATTCAAATACTCCAGAGTCTATCTATCTATGATAAGACATACGTTTCTTTGATTATAAGCTCCAATTAAAGCTCCTAAAACTGAAACTATTCTTTTTATACCATCGGATTCATTTCTTAGTGGAATTTCATCTTTTCCTCTTACTGAAACTAGTTCAGCAACAATATTAACCTCATTTTTTCCAACTAACTCTCTTTTTTGCTTAAAAAGTCTTAAAGACATATCAGGAATAATGGTTTTTAAAACAATATTAATTTCTTCTACAGTTTTTTGCACATCTTTATAAACTTTTTCATTTACTATTATATTTTCTTCATTTTTTCCAATGGAAATTGGAATACTTCCAGAACCAATATCTTTTTAAAGTTTCTAGTATCAGCATTAAATCAGTATCAGTTCTATAAAACTTTTCAAAAATATCTTTTATATCCTTTGAAAACAAAAAAGAAGTATTCATTTTTTTAGAAATTCCCTCTGCTACTTTCAAATCTATTAGTATCTTTTCACTATTTAAATTCAAAATATAAGTTCCTTCTTGTACTTATATTATGTATTTCTAGCAAGTCCTGTAAGTTCCATGATCTCTTTATCTCAATGAGTAGGTAACAGTTTCTGTATCTTCTCTTTCATCTCCACTGATTTCTTGGTTACAAGTTTTGTTCCTTTTACCTGTCCTATTTGCTTTCCTTCTCTTTTAGCAGTTTCCATTCCCTCTTTGGTTTTTTGCTGTAACATAAAAAAAACTTCCTCTTTATTTATAATTTCTCTATGATGTCCCTTCCTGTTTCCCAATTATATTTTTTGCTAAATTACAATAAAATTTCAAAAACTCTTTATTCACAGTTGCTACTACTTTTATCAATATATTTTTTATTTAAAGCTTAATCCCTTTTATAAAATTAATATATTAAGCACTTTTAGTTAATTCTGTATTCATTTTTATAGCTTCCCTCTTTCTTCAAGAACTTTTTCCCCTCTATAAATAGTAGCTCTTGGAACTCTAAATTCTTTTTATAATTCTGTTTTACTAAAGCCTTTATTATAGAACATCTTAAATCTATTTAAACTATCGCCCTTTAATTAAATACTACCTTTTTTTCTTCTTTACTAATTATTTTTTTTACCATAAAAAAACCTCCAAATTAGTTTATTTTATTTCACACTAATTTGAAGGTTTACACAATCTTTAGAACAGCCCCAGATAAATTTAAACTAGTTAAATTTTATCCATTTTTATATAAAATTTTCAAGCTAATTTTTTAGTACTTGAAGCAGTCCCTATCTTTAGTTTGATTCATCTCTTATTTTCCAAAATAAATTTTAAATAAAATTTTAATTAACGATTCGTTATCAAAAATATTTGGATTTCCACTTGTACATATATCCTTTCTTATTTCTGAAATCATTTCTGGAATCTCATTTTTAAATTTTTCAAAATCAATCCCTATTATTTCTAGACAATTAGGTATGCCCATTATTTCTTTTATTTCATTAATATAGTTTATTAATACTATTTTCCCATCTTGCTCTTTAACAATATTTAGCTCTAATTCTTTTGATATTACTTCATAATCTTCCCTTGCTTTTGTATTTGCTTCTATAATATAAGGCATTATAATAGCGTTTGCTCTACCATGGCTCAACTTAAATATTGCACCTATTGTATGAGCTATACTATGATTTATTCCCAATGAAGAATTATTAAAAGCTATACCTGCTAAACAAGAAGCATTTTGAATATTTTCTCTATATTTTAATTCTTTTGGATTCTTATAGTGTTCTATTAAATTTTTACCTATTAATTTTATTGATTCTATTGCCATAGCATTTGAAAAACAATTCTTTTTTAACGATACAAAAGATTCAATAGCGTGTGTTAAAACATCCATTCCAGTATCCGCTATTATATGAGAAGGTAATGTTTCCATAAAACTTGGATTTAATATGGCTAAGTCTGGTAACATTTGGTCATTGGAGAGTGCTATCTTTTTCTCCCCATTACTTACTACAGAATATGAAGTGACTTCTGATCCTGTTCCACTAGTTGTTGGAATAGCTATAAAAAATCTTTTGGAACTTTTTATGGCCATTTCCTCTTCTATTTTCTTCTCAAAATATAGCATACCCTTACATGCGTCAATGGGTGAACCTCCTCCTAATGCAATTACAACATCTGGATTAAATTTTAACATTGATTTCATTCCTTTTTCAATCATTTCTATTGTAGGATTTGGAAGTATTTCTGAAAATATTTCTACTTCAGTTTCTTTTGATAATATATTTAAAACTTTATCTATTAACTTTAACTGAATCAAAGAATTATCTGTAACGATAAAACACTTCTTTATATTATATTCTTTTAATATATTTAAAGAATTTTCACCAAATTCAATCTTAGGTTTTATATGAAAAGTACTCATTTATTTCCCCTTTCTACTTTATTTCAGCCCAATTAGCTGGATATACAACATACATAAATTTACAAAATTCAGGAACGTTAAAAGTTACTTTTGTATTTTTAGGAATCAAAATTACATCTCCTTTTTCTCCTATTATTTTTCTTCCTTCTATGATAACTTCAAGTTTCCCCTCTATAATATAATCAATTTCATCATAAGTTAATCTCCAATCAAAATTACTTTTTATCATCTCAATAATTCCAGTTCCCATTCTAGGACTTTCCTCTAATGTAAATAACTCTGTTATATATGCTTCATCGTTTAAATTTCCCGTATCAAATTTACTTTTTTTAGTCTTTTCAGTTTTTACAACCCCTACACCACTTTTATCTATAATTTTTATCTGCTCTTTTTTATCTCCAATTTCTTTCGCAACTACTTTTCTTATTATTTCCTCTAACTCTTCATCTGTAAAATTCATTTCTCACCGTCCTTATTTATAAGTTTTATTTTAATTCTTTAATTTTTTTTATAATCTCGTTGATATTTTTTAAATCTACAATATTATATTCATCTTTCAGAATCTTTTTTATTAGCTCCTCTTGAGATTGTGCAGAAGTAATAATTTTATCAGAGTAAACAATTTCTATTTTTTCTTTCGCTAGATAATCTTTTACCGAAGGGGTTAAAATCATATTTTTAATTTTATAAAATTTATTTTCTTTAATATGATTAGAAATATTTTCTAATATAATTAATTCTTTCTTCATTTTATTTTTCCTCCTTTTCATCTATGATTCCTATAGTAACTGCATCTATTGGTAAAGATGATGTATTTAAGTTTTTTCTTGCCCCACTTCCTTTAGTGATAATAACTCTATCACCTACTCCTGCTCCTATAGAATCACAAACAACTATTTTTTTTCCATCATCTAATTCTGCTATTAAAAATGTCATTCCATTTAGTATCGGGTCTTTTCTAGTTGCCCATACATTTCCAATTATTTTTCCAATTTCCAAAGCATCACCTTCTTATTATTTCTATATTATTTTTTATTATTATATCTTTAGCAAGTTCAGTTACAATCGTTTCTTGAGTCATATAAATTTTTTTTATTTTTTTGGTAATAAAATTATTTATTTTTTTCTCATCTAATACTTTCTCAAAAATCTCTATATCCTTCTCTTTGTTTTCTAAAACGTCTAATATTTCAAATCTTTTCACTATTTTTATTCCATAACTTTTTAAATTATCTTCATAAGTTAAATATTTATCTCTTAATATTAAGGGTATCTTTGAATATTTTCTCCATTCAACTCCTTCTTCTATAATAAAAACATTTTTATTTTCCAAAATAGATTTAATTAAAAATTCGCTGTTCATATTATTATATGTTCCCATGGCTAAATCTACCATTGTTGATATATCTATTTCTGATACTACTATTTTATTTGAATCTTCAGCTATAATAAAATTTTTTTCTATTTCTATTTTAAGAAAATTATCTTCACCTAAAAATGTTATTTCTTCTTTAGTTTTTATTCCTAATTTTAGATATACCTCTAATTCCTTTTTTATCAACTCAATAATTTTATCTTTAATATCTTCATTCATAAATCACTCCATATGAATCCTTACTTAAAAATGCTGCATTTGCTTCATCATAATC
>CAMTIW010000079.1 GCA_947072665.1 uncultured Fusobacteriaceae bacterium
TAATAGGCTAGTAGTTCTCTACCAACCTCACGAATATTTATACTTGCATTTAGGTCTCTGTCTATCTCTGAGTGTTTATTTAAAACTTGATAGCTAAGAAGTTAATTTACACTAAATTTAGTACACTCCCAAACTTGTCTTAAAACCATCTATCTTAATATTTATAAATTATTTTTATACCATTCTATAGTCAGCTCCAATCCTTCATCCATAGAGTATTCAGGATTATATCCTAGCATTTCCTTAGCTGATTCTATAGAAGCGTTGCTATGCTTTATATCTCCAGCTCTTTCTGGCCCATAATTTACAGGTATATTTTTTTCTAATAATTCATTTAACTTTCTGTACAGGCTATTCAATGTATCTATTCCACCAAAAGCTACATTGTAAGCTTTTCCAGAAGCTTCTTTAGAAGATAAACACGCTTTTAGGTTTGCTTCAATTACATTATCTATATATGTAAAATCTCTTGATGTTTCTCCATCTCCATTTATTGTGGGAGCTTCATTATTTAATAAACTTTTTACAAATTTTGGAATAACTGCTGCATAATAACCATGCGGATCTTGATATCTTCCAAAAACGTTAAAATATCTCATTCCTACTGTTTCTAGTCCATATAATTTAAAATACAGTTTTGCATATTCTTCATTAACTTTTTTAGTTAATGCATAAGGAGATAATATATTTCCTTCTGCTCCTTCTACTTTTGGCAGTACTGGATGATCTCCGTAAACTGATGATGATGATGCATAAACAAATTTCTTTATATTTCCATTTAATCTAGCAGCTTCCATCATGTTAAGATGTCCTTTTATATTTACCTCTTCATAAATCAATGGCATCTCTATAGATCTCGGAACTGATCCCCAAGCGGCTTGGTGTAATATGTAGTCTACATCTTCAACTATTTTTTTACATATATCAATATTTCTAATATCTCCTTCTATTAATTCAAATTTAGGATTTCCTAAAAACCTTTCTATATTTTCTCTTTTTCCAGTTGAAAAGTCATCTAATACTCTTACTTTATAACCAAGCTCTAATAATGCTTCTGATAAATTTGATCCTATGAATCCAGCTCCACCCGTTATTAAAAATCTACTATTTTCTAAAAACTTTAAATTTTTATATTCCATTATTCTCTCCTTACATTCTCCAAAATTTATAACCTAAGTTTTTTACTTCCTCTTTATTTAATATTCCTTTTACATCCACTAAAATTGGATTAGTTATATCTAACTTATATAGTGATTTCAATTCATTTAAATCTAAATCTCTATATTCTTTATGAGCAACACCTAATATTATAGCATCTACATTTTCTATCTCTTCTAATTTTGATAAAGTTACTCCATACTCATCCATAGCTTCCTTCTTATTCGCTAATGGATCAACAATAGAAACAAATACACCATAATCTTTTAATTCATTTATTATATCTTCAATCTTAGAATTTCTTAAATCAGGACAATCTTCTTTAAATGTCAATCCCATAATCAATACATGAGCATCTTTTACCATTCTTCCTGTTGAAATAAGTTTTTTTACAGTTTTTTCTGCTATAAATTTCCCCATTCCATCATTTGTTTTTCTTCCTGCTAGTATAACATCTGCCCTATAACCAACTTCTTCTGCTTTCATGGCTAGATAGTATGGATCAACACCAATACAATGCCCTCCTACTAATCCAGGATTAAATTTTAAAAAATTCCATTTTGTTCCTGCCGCTTCTAAAACATCCTTAGTATCTATCTCCATTCTATCAAATATTATAGATAATTCATTTACAAATGCTATGTTTATATCTCTTTGAGAATTTTCTATTACCTTTGCTGCTTCAGCAACCTTTATTGTTGCTGCTCTATAAACTCCAGCTTTTATTATTTGTTCATATAACTGAGCTATTATTTCAGAACTTTCTTCATCCATCCCAGATGTTATTTTTACTATATTTTCTACTCTATGAACCTTATCTCCGGGATTTATTCTTTCTGGCGAATAACCTATTTTAAAATCTATTCCACATTTTTTACCAGATTCTTTTTCTAAAATTGGCATACAAATATCTTCTGTTACTCCTGGATATACTGTTGATTCATAAATTACAATCGCATTCTCTGCTAAATTTTGTCCTACAATTCTAGATGCTCCTTCTACGGGTCTTAAGTCTGGCATTTTATTTTTTAATACCGGTGTTGGTACCGCTACAATATTAATTTTAGATAATTTTAAATCTTCTGGATTAGATGTAAACTCTATATTTTTTACTTTTACCAACCTTTCATTTCCAACTTCATGAGTTGAATCAATCCCTTTTTTATACTCTTCAATTTTTTTCTTATTAATATCAAATCCAATAACATTAAATCCTTTTTCTGCGAAAGCAACTGCTAGTGGTAATCCAACATACCCCATCCCTACCACCGAAATTTTTTCTCCATTTTTTAAAAATTCTTTTAACACTTTAATCCCCCTCATATAGTTTATTATATTTTTTTATAATATTTGATATTTCAAAATTGTCAACTATTCTTTGCCTCGCCAATTTTCTTTTATTTTTTTTCTGTTCTTCAGAATAATTCAGAACTTTTTCTATTGCTTTAGCTAGCAACAAAGGATTTTTTCTAGGAACTATTTCTCCTGTTTCACCTACAATATATGCTGAATCTCCAACATCGGTCACTACACAAATAGTTTCACATGCCATGGCTTCACCTATAACATTTGGAAATCCCTCTCCACTAGAAGATGATATGTATATATGTGTAGCAGACATTATTTCAGGAACATCATCTCTTCTTCCCAGTAATAAAACTTTATCTTTTAATTTGT
Source organism: uncultured Fusobacteriaceae bacterium (assembly GCA_947072665.1). Taxonomy (GTDB): domain Bacteria; phylum Fusobacteriota; class Fusobacteriia; order Fusobacteriales; family Fusobacteriaceae; genus JAGNZR01. The sequence goes on from CAMTIW010000079.1 coordinate 2,836, forward strand.
TTTCTTCAATCATATTTAATAATTTTTCATTTTCTTCTGTTATATTTGTTCCACACAAAATAAGTACAAAATCATCTCTTCTCTCAGATAAAATTCTTAATGCTTTTAAACAATTTTCATGATCTTTGAGAATTTCCCATCTTCCAACAAGTGTAAATATTTTTTTTTCACTACTTATATTAAATTGTTTACATAACTTTGCTTTGGCTTCTTTGATATTATAAAATTTATTTATTGCGAACCCATTTGGAATTGTTATTAACTTTTTTTTGTCAAATCCAATTTTTCTATGAACTTCAGTTGCTGCAATTGAGCAGCTTACAATATTATCAACATATCTCGATAAAATTGAATTTATTTTTGCTATCATAATCGTTGATTTTTTATTTTTATCCCATTCCAAATTACTTCGTCTAATTCCCCAAATTAATTTTTTAGGTTTACAAAATCTTGATACTATAAATGAAAATAAATCTGCATGATACATCCAACTTTGGATAATATCAGCATTCTTGCATAAGTTTATAGTTTTTCTTATAGCACTTAAATTTGGAACTCCACGTTTCATATTTAGAGTATGAACTTTTATTCCTAATTTTTCTATTTTAAGTCCAGTAATACCCTTGTCCATCATAGATATTACTTCTAATTCGTACTTATTTTTATTTATACTTTCTAATAGTTTATAGAGCATTGTTTCTGCTCCACCATTGCCTAATCCTGTTATGATATGAATAATTTTTATCATAATTCTCTTCCATATTTTATTTTATATTTTTCTATATATTCATTTAACGAACATTTTTTTTTAGCTGATATTCCTGCATAAACACTATTTGAATCATAATCTTTTGTAACCAAAGATTTCGTACTAATTATAACATTATCTCCGACTTTTACTCTTCTTATCTTTGAAAATTTTCTTAACTCTGATTTTATATTTCTTACCATATAGGATGCACCATCATGTGTAATTGATTTAACATCTCCTGAAGTAAGAATATTATTGCCTAATTCTAATACGTCATGTGGTTTTGAAATTTTATGAAACGGATATGTGTATCGAATATCTGTACCTAATTTCACTCCTCCTTGCTGTATTCTTAATTTGTAAATTTGCTCTCTTATTTTTGAAAAAATATTCATTATAAGATTTCCTCCAATTTTTTTATATAATTTTTACTATCAAATTGTTTAGAGTAATTAATTGCTCGCTTTCTTAAATTATTATTTAATTTTATTTTTTCTAATTCTTCTGCCATTTCTTTAATAGAATTTACAATTTTACCATTTTTATTATCTTCTATTATTTCTTTCATTCCACCTGGACAATCTAGAGCTAGCACATAACAACCACACGCATTCGACTCTAGTGCAACATTAGGTAACGCTTCTCTTTCTGAAGTTATCAACAAAACATCTGATTTTTTCATATATTTATAAGGATTATTATTAAACCCCAATAAATTAACATTTTTTTCTAAATTTAACTCTTTTATTCTAAATTTTATTTTTTGAAAGTTTTTACCATCTCCAACTATATTTAAAATATATTTTTTTCTATCTAAATATTCAAAAATATCAAGCATTTTTAAATGATTTTTTACATTTTCTAATCTCCCAACAGATAAAAGATTAATTTTTGAGTTATCTATTTTTATTTTTTCATTTAACTTTTTCTCTATTAATCTTAAATCTAAAGGATTATAAAATATTTTTAATTTTGATTTTTCAATTTTAATATATTTTTCAAATTCATTCTTCATTGTTTTAGATTGAACTATTAGCACATCTAAATTTCCTAAAAAATATCTATATAAAAATTTTACAATTGAATTTTTAAGATTAAATTTATTATTTTCAAAGATTCTTGAAATAATACCTCTTTCTCTTCCTATTATTTTTATATTTTTTAAAAAAGTTATATTTTTTAAAAATCCTAAAATAATATTTATATCCCCAGCTCCAGAAAAAATAATATCAGGTCTATCTTTTCTTAAATATTTCATTAAATCTATAACCCCTACTACAACTCTAAATCTATTAAATTTTATTACTTCAATTTTTTTATCTATTATATTATCTAAGTCACTTCCATCTCTTAAAGATATTATTTTGACTTTATATTTTTCAAAATCCATATTATTAGCAATATTTATAACCACTCTTTCTCCACCTCCAAAATTTAGGCTGGGAAGCACAAAATATATTTTTTTCATTTTTATTCTCTCCACTTTATTTTCGAAATTATTAAAATAAACAAATAAAATATTAAATATCTTTTTAGAAAAGTTATTATTTGACCTAAATTATTTCTATGAATATAAAATGATAAATAAACTCCAATAATTAAAAATATTATTTTATTATTTACTTTTTCATTTTTTAACAATGCATTATTTGTGAAAATTAATGCTATAAATAATATATTTAAAATTGAAACTGTTAGAATTATTCCACCATTACTATAGGCTTCGGCTATAAAGCTCGAACCCATTCCATAATTTATAAATGGAAAAAGCACAGGTTGAAAAATACTCGAAAAACTTCTGAATTTAAAAAATACATTACTGTATATCATAAAATTAGAAATAATTCCCATATATGTTTCATAATAAATTTTATAGTCATTTATTAAAATTTGATTAAGAATTATGCTCGTTGCACTTTGTTCTCCTTGTAAAATAGAGTTAGTTATATATGTCATGCTAGTTAATCTTTCAATAACTAAATCATACAATCCTAATTTTAATGGAGTTATTATTTTTTTTGAAATAGATACTATTAGGAAAAATATAATACCCAAAATTATAATTTTTATATTTTTCAAAAGTATTTTACTATTTTCATACTGATAAAAATAAAAACATGCAATGACTGCAATGACAGTGTATGACCTATGTACCAAAAATATTATCGTAAAAATATTTAATAGCAATATTAAGATACTATAAAAATTATTTTTAAGATATTCTCTAAGTATAAAATAGTAAATTGTTAAGTATACTATCCCTTGTTTAAAAAATGTTGCAACTCTAGACCCACTTTCTAATAGTTCTTGTTTAGCTATATATTTTTTTGAAAAAATTATATTAAAATTTTCTTTAATTGTTATAAAAAATAATATTATTATTAAAACCAATAAACATTTAAACATTATTTTCTCTTTTTTCTTATAAATTTTTATTTTTTTTATTTATTCTTTTTTCTGTACATACATATCATATATAGATGTCCAAAATAACAATAGACTAAAATTTAAAAAAATTATAAGATAAAAATAATTTGACAATTTATATTCCTTATAGTTATTACTCGACACAACTAATACAGCTTTCCCAAAAAATAAAGGTAAATAATAAATTAAAGAAGAAAAACAATAAATTGCTAGAAAATCTAACCTTCTTTTTTTTATTAAAAAATATAACACTACAATTGCTACCGTTAAAATGGATATCTCTCTAATCATTTTTTTTCCTTTTTTTATTTTTTTATATATTAGAAATTATAAAATAATCTATAATATTTTTTTTTCTATTTTTTTTTTCTATTTTTATCAATTTTTTCTCTATTTTTTTACAATAAATATCTAAATTGCATATTATTACAGCTGGATTTCCACCCACTACACTATTAGGAGGTACATCCCTAGTTACGATGCTTCCAGCCCCTATTATAGAATTTGCTCCAATCTCTACTCCTGGTAAAACAATTGTATTTATCCCAATCATACAATTATTTCCTATTTTTATTTTCCCTATTTTTTCATATTTAAATCCCAACTCTTCTCTATTTTTTTTTAAATAATTAAATACAACTCCTATAGAAGCATCATGTGTTATAAACTTTACCCCACTTGTTATTGTACAATTATCTCCTATTTCTATTAAGTACGGTTCACTTCCAAAATTTAACCAACTAGTTAAAATTCTAGTATTTTTCCCTATTTTAACTTCTTTTCTATTTCTTTTAATTATTTTTATTTTATTAAATAAACCTTTTAACATTTTTTTCTCCTCAAAAATTTAAAATATTTTAGTTCACCCGTTATTTTTAATGCTACCATGTAAAATATAAATAAAATTGTACCTTTAAAGATAAAATTGATATAATAGTTTTCTATTTTATCTAAATTTTTTAATTGTGAAAATATTATGATTATAAAAATATATATAGCTGATTTTATTTCCCTAAAAAATATTCTATTTTTTATATTAAATACAATTGTATTTAATATAAAAATATCTAAAAAAAATTTAAAAAAATATCCTAAAGTTATATTATAAACAACCATTAATAATGAGTTTTTGTATATTCCAATCGCAATACCTCCAACTAATATCAAGTTTGATATCATATTATTCAAAAATAACTTTTTTGAATTATCGGTACTTAAATAAAAAGCTTGAAAAACTCCATTTAACATTTGGGGAATAAGAGATAGTGATAAAATTTTTAAATAAATAGAACTTTTAATCCAGTTATCGCCATAAATTATTCTAATTATTAATTCTGAATTAAAATATATAAAAGTAGATATTGGAAGAGCTATTAGTATTACTAATTTTGATATCTTAATATAATACTTAAACATTTTATCTCTATCATTTTTATATATTGCAAATATTGGATGGAGAGTCGGAGTTAATAATTGAGTAAAATTTTTAATAGGAAATAATAACAATCTGTATGACCTGTCATAATAACCTAATATATCTATCCCTAAATATTTTCCTACTAATATAGTATCAGCTGATCTTGAAAGATAGTTTAAAAGATTGGTTAAAAATTCAAAAATCGAATACCCATAAATTTTTCTTAAAAAACTAAAATTTAATTTACTTTTAAAATTTATAAGTATTTTACTAAAAAATAAATTTAATATAGTTAAAATAACAATTCTTGATAAATTTTGAAAAATAATAGCGTATATACCTAATCTCATAAATGCTAAAATTATTGCCAAAACTGCCGAACAAATATTTGCGATTATTTCATTTATACTCATTATTTTAAAATTTTTGTTTTTTCTTAGAATAGAATTCGGAACTGTATTTAAACAGTTAAAAAAAACTATTATTGAGACTATTAATTTTGTATTTACAAAAATATTACTACTATAATAATTACTTAAAAAATCTGAAAAAAATATATACATACCTGTAAGAAAAATACCTAATAAAACAGTAAATGAAAAAGCATCTTGAATTTCATCTTTAGACAAATTATCTTTTTGAATAATCGCCGCTCCTATTCCTATATTTCCAAAATAATTAAAGAACACTAAAAATGTTAATATTAAAGCCATCTCTCCAAAAACTTCTGGCGAAAGCATCCTTGATAAAGCAATCATCAATACGATCTGTATTAGAACATTCGAATACTTTGAAAGTATATTAAAAATCACTCCTTTTCCTATTTCTTTTTCAATACTCATTTTTTTTCACAGCCTTAATTGCCTCCATATATTCTTCTATTATTTTCTCTCTACAAAAATTTAAACTTATATGAGCATATAACTCTTCTATCATTTTTTTTTTTCTTTCATCAGCCATATCAATATACTTTCTTATTTTTTTTTCTAAATCATCCCTATTTTTAACTTCAAAAGTCAATCCTGTTTTATTATTTATAACAATCTCTTTACATCCAGGAATTTCTGAAGCTATTAAAAACTTTTTCATTGCTCCAGACTCTAATAATACATTACTCATTCCTTCGTGCCAAGATGGATTTATAACACAATCAACATTTTTAACTTGTTCTCTTATATCTGTTGAAACACCTAAATATTTAATTATACGTTTTTCTTCTAGCTCTTTAATTCTTTCTTCGTATTTTTTCTCTTCAAAAGGCCCCAATATTTGAAACTCTATATTTTCATTTTTTTCTTTTATATTTTTTGCACATTCTAAGTATTCTTCTAATCCTTTTTCATCCATCAGTCTTCCAACAAATAAAAATCTTGTTTTTTTATCAACTAAACTTTTTTCTCTTGGATAAAAAACTTCTAAATTTACTCCTGAACCTGGAACTAGTTTTATACTTTGCTCATCAGAAAATAACATCTTATTTTTTAGGAAAAAATCCATATTTGCTTGATTTTGAAAAAATATATATTCTGATTTTGAAAAACAAACTCTGTAGATTTTCTTTAATATTTTTGACAATAACCCATCTTGTTGTAAACTTGTACCTAGGCCGGTGACATTATTAATATATTTTCTTCTTAATAATTTTGAAGCTAGACTTCCATATATATTTGGTTTTATTGTGTATGTTAATACATAATCAGGATTTTGATTTTTTATTATATTTAAATAATTTTTTAATAATTTTAAATCTTTTATTGGATTTATACCTCTTCTATCAATAAATGTTTCTAAATATCTTATACCATTACTTTTCAAATTTAATATATAATCTTTTGGATCATCATTTGGAGAAGAGACTACAACCTCATACTCATCCTCTATAAATCTATAAAGTAATTCTTTTCTAAATTTATAAAGCCCTACTATACTATTTGTTAAAATTAATATTTTCATAATTTTTCCTTCTAACTTTTAAATTTTATGGGTCTTGCTGGCG
>CAMTIW010000080.1 GCA_947072665.1 uncultured Fusobacteriaceae bacterium
GTTTACTTCTTTCGAATTTTTCTTTTGCCATTGTTCTTTTCCTCCTAAATTATATATAATCATGCTACTATTTGAAATTCTATATTAATAACACTTTTTTTTCAAGTATTTTTTTTATTAATTCTGTTTTTTTTATTTTTTTATAAAAAAAAACTACACATACCATGCACAATTACATACTAGTGTAGAAAAATGGTGGTGAGAGAAGGATTTGAACCTTCGAAGGCAGAGCCGTCAGATTTACAGTCTGATCCCTTTGACCGCTCGGGAACCTCACCATATTTAGTTGTTTTTGGTACCCCGTAGGGGAATTGAACCCCTGTTTACAGAGTGAAAATCTGTTGTCCTCACCACTGGACGAACGGGGCACTCTGAAATGGTGCCGCTTGTCGGAATCGAACCAACCACCTACTGATTACAAGTCAGTTGCTCTACCATATGAGCTAAAGCGGCATACTATTTGTTTTGTCGTTTCTTTCGTCCCGAACATTTAAAATTATATAGTATTTTCCATATTTTGTCAAACTTTTTTTTTATTTTTTTAAGTATTTTTTATAAATAATAGAGAAACCTTATATTTATCAATCATTTTATGAATATTTTTTTTATTTCAGTTTCTGAATATTTTCTTTTATCTTTCATATTTTGCACTAATTCTTCATTTGGAATTATTTTTTTTTCTAATTCTTTAAACTTTCCGATAATTTCAACGTCGTGAATAAATTTATTTTCAAAGAAAAATTTTATTTGTTCCATACGCTCATAAGAAGCAGGTTTCACCCATTTTTCTGCTCCGGGACGTGCTAGAGAATTAAGTTGTAATTTTGTGTATTTTATAGTTTTTAAAAAATCTGCATATTTTTTAAGCTCTTCCTCTGCGTCATTAATCCCTTCTATTATGAAAAGTTCTATAAAAACTTCCCCTTTATACTTTTCGCTTAACTTCTCCAGACCCATTTTTATTTCCTTTATATGACATTTTCTTTCAGCTCTATTTATTTTTTTAAATACTTCCTCTGTGGCTGCATTCAACGTTGGAATTATAAGATCAAAATCTAGCACATCCTTCAATACTTCTTCTTTATATAACAATGAAGCATTAGTTATTAAGGCAGTTTTTACTTTATAATTTTTTTTTATCCATTTTACAACATCACCTAACTCTAAATTTAGAGTTGGCTCTCCATTTCCAGAAAACGTTATGTAGTCAGGTTTTATATTTTCCATCACTCTTCTTATTTCTTCTTTTAAAACACTTATATCTATATAATTTTTTCTTTCTATATTATATTCTTTTGTTGGGCCACATTCACAATAGATACAATTAAAATTGCAAGTCTTGGCATCTACCAAATCTATTCCTAAAGATATCCCCAATCTTCTTGATGGTACTGGTCCAAATACATACTTATACATAAAAATCCCCTCCTATTTTCATTTTAATTTTAGCACACAAAGATAATTTTTTCTATTACTAGATTTTATTTTTGTATAATAAAAAAAACAGCCCATTGAGCTGTTGAATTATTAAATGGAGGCGACGACCAGATTTGAACTGGTGGTGGAGATTTTGCAGACCTCTGCCTTACCGCTTGGCGACGTCGCCCTTTATAAATTGTTATGTGGTGCCCAGACGCGGAATCGAACCACGGACACGGAGATTTTCAGTCTCCTGCTCTACCGACTGAGCTATCTGGGCATAAAATGGCGGGAGTGACGAGGCTCGAACTCGCGACCTCATGCGTGACAGGCATGCGCTCTAACCAACTGAGCTACACCCCCAAATTAAATGGTGGTCACAACAGGACTTGAACCTGTGACCCCCTGCTTGTAAGGCAGGTGCTCTCCCAACTGAGCTATGCGACCATTTGTTTACCGCTCATAATTTATACCATAATTTCTAACATTAAGCAAGTTTTTTTTTATTTTAAACAAAATAAAATACCCTTTTAAAATAAAAAAAAAGATCTATATTCTAATTTTAACAAGGGTATTTTGATGTTTTTTTATATATTTTTTTTTATAAAAATTTTTATTAATAATGCTTTTATATTTATAGGAATTCTTAATCTATTTTTAGCTTTTAATATATTTTCCAAATTTAAATTTGGCGAATTTAATGAAGCTACATATTCTAATATTTCATTTAAAAAATTTTTTTCACTTAAATTCATCACTATCTCATCTATAAAATAAAGAATATCTATTTTTGAAGACCATTTTAAATTATTTACAAAATATCTTAAAGACTTATATATATTAATTTTATTTTCTAAATTTTTATCAATAAAATAAACCTTCATAAATTTTCCAATATTAAAATAATCCACTGGGGATTCTATATTAAAATTTTGCTTTTTATATTCTAGTATTTCCATAGCTTTTCTATTAAAAAATTCATATTCTTCAAGAGATACTCCAAGTTCTTCTCGTTTCATCTCAGAAATCTTTATTATTGTTGAACGAGATTTTATAGTAGATAATATATTTAAAGATGTTGTCAATAGAAAAAAGAAATTTCCCTTTTGAGATTCTTCTAATGTTTTTAAAAGAGCATTGGAAGCTGGTATTCTCATATTTTCTATATCTTTTAATATAAATATCTTGTTTTTACCTTCATAGGCCGAAGTAGAAGCTCTATAAATAAGATTTCTAATAGATTCTATCTTAATTCCATTCTCTCCTACAACTAATTCTAAATCTCCGTGAGTTCCTTTTTCCATTCTGATACAAGATTCGCATTGTCCACAAAAATCATTTTTTAAAACTTCACAGTTCAATGATTTTCCAAATGCCAATGCAATTTCAAATAATCTATTTTTATCATTTCCATAAAGAATATATGTTCCAGAAACTTTATTTGTATTTAATTCATTTACTATATTTTTTTTTACATGGATACTACAAGATAAATCTTTTATCATAATTTTATCTTTCTGCCTTTTCAATTTTTCTTAAAACATTTATTTGTCCAAGAGCTATTCCTGTTCCCATAACTACACTTTCCAATGGATTTTCTGCCAGTCTAACTTTCAAATTAGTACATCCTGCCACTAATTCTGTGAAATTTCTAATAAGAGAACCACCACCGGTCATAACAATTCCTTCATCTACTATATCTGATGAGAGTTCTGGTGGAGTTCTTTCCAATACTGACTTAACACAAGCCACTATCTCCATCAAAGATTCCTTTAAAGCCTCTCTTATTTCTTCTGACGTTATTGTTATTGATTTAGGAAGTCCCATTATCATATCTCTTCCTTTTACTATCATAATTTCTTCCTCTTCTAAGGGAATAGCTGTTCCTATATTTATTTTTATCTCTTCAGCTGTTTTTTCTCCTATTAGTAAATTATGCTTTTTCTTAATATATTTAATTATATCTGTATCAAAATTATTTCCTGCTACTCTTATAGTTTTACTTACTACAGTACCTCCTAAAGAAATTACAGCCACATCTGTTGAACCTCCACCTATATCTACTATCATATTCCCTTGAGGTGCTGAAATATCCATTCCAGATCCCAAAGCTGCTGCTCTTGCTTCTTCTATTAGGTAGGCTTTTTTAGCTCCTGCAGATATAGCAGCTTCCAGAACAGCTCTTTTCTCTACCCCAGTAACATCTATTGGAACACATATCATTATTTCAGGCATGAAAAAACTATATTTTCCAAAAACTTTTCTAATAAAATATTTTATCATAGCTTCTGTTATATCATAATCAGCAATTACTCCTTCACTTAGAGGTTTTACTGCTATTATTGTATCTGGCGTTTTTCCAAGCATATCTTTAGCTTCATTTCCAACTGCTAAGACTTTTCTTGTTTCTCTATCTACAGCGACAACTGATGGCTCATTTAGAACAATTTTACCGTGTCTTTTACTATATACTAAAGTATTTGCAGTTCCTAAATCTATACCTATACTTCTTCCCATTCCAAACCCAAAGAATCCCATTAAACATCACCCTCTAATTTTTTTATTAATTCCTCTATTCTATCATTTTCATTATTCTCATAAAATATAGCGATTAAAGCCTCAAAAGCAGTTGCATGTTTATACTCCATAATCGTACAAGATTTTGGAAAAGTTTTAATATTACTATTCTTAGCTCTATTTACTATTTTTTTATATTCTTCAGGCAGTTCATCATAAATTTCACAAAATATTTTACTTTGTTTTTTAGCATTAACAAAATTTTTACTGGCCTTATTCGCATTTTGAATATTATATCCTTTATTTATAAAATGTTTTCTAACGTTTAATTCCCAAACTGCATCTCCTAGATAAGCAAGTAACAATCCACTAGTTTCTTTTATATTGACCATTGAGTTTTATCCTTTCCATCTTTTATTTTTATTCCAAGTTCACTTAATCCATCTCTTATTTTGTCAGAAAGAGCCCAGTTTTTTTCATTTCTAACATCTGTTCTCAATTTAAGAATAAATTCAATTAGTTCTTTTGTTAAATCCTCTACTTTAGTTTCCAAAGTTAACTTTACTCCTAAAACATTCTCCAGGACTTCTATTATAAACTCAACTGTATTTTTAATTACATCCATTCCCTCTTGTGAGAATTTTTTATTTTCTATAGTTTTATTTAATTCTTTAACTAATTCAAATATTGCTCCAATTCCCATGGCAGTATTAAAATCTTCATCCATTCCTGAAACAAATTTTTCTTTTGATACTTTTAAAACTTCATTTAATTCTTCACCTTTTATTCCATCTTCTTCCATTGCATATTTCAGAACTTCATTAGCTCTAATTATAGCATTTTCAATTCTTTCTAGCCCTGTTTTACTCTGTTTTAATTCCTCTTCTGAGAAGTCTATTGGTTTTCTATAGTGAGAGCTCAATATAAAAAATCTTAGAACATTTCCTGAATACTCTTTTAATACATCTCTTAAAAGAAAAAAGTTCCCTAATGATTTAGACATCTTTTCACCTTTTATATTTATGTAGCCATTATGTATCCAATATCTTGCGAAATCTCCTCCAGTAGAGCATTTGGATTGAGCAATTTCATTTTCGTGATGTGGGAAAATAAGGTCTTGTCCACCACCATGAATATCAAAAGTTTTCCCCAATAGTTCATTGGACATTGCAGAACACTCTATATGCCAACCTGGTCTTCCCTCGCCCCAAGGTGATTTCCAACTAGGTTCACCTGGTTTAGCATTTTTCCATAATGCAAAATCTAAAGGTGATTTTTTTATCTCATTTATATCCACTCTAGAACCACTGTTTAAGTCGTCTATATTTTGTTTTGAAAGCTTCCCATACTCATCTTTGTAATTTTCTACATTGAAATAAACGTCACCATTAACTTCATAAGCATAGTCTTTTTCTATTAGAGTTTCAATTAATTTTATCATGTGATCAATATAATCTGTTGCTCTAGGTCTTATCATTCCTTCTTCTTTTAAATTTACTTTAGACGTATCTTCAAAATAAGCAGCAATATATTTATCAGCAACCTCTTTTAAAGTTATACCTTCTTCATTGGATTTCTTTATCATTTTATCATCTACATCTGTGAAATTTTGAACATATTTAACTTTATAACCTCTATATTCAAAATATCTTCTTATTGTATCAAAAAAAATAGCAGGTCTTGCATTTCCTATATGTATATAATTATATACCGTAGGACCACAAACATACATTGATACCTCATCTTTTACTAAAGGTTTAAATTCATCCATTTTCCCAGTAAGTGTATTATATATCCTTATCATTCTCTCTTCCTCCCAGTATTAATTTTTTAAAATATTTTTTTAACATTGTGCCTTTTATTTCCAAATGGAAGAAAAGTCCATTTTTTATAGCAATTCCTTCCACTATTAAGTTTTCACTATTTTTATCTAAATATAAAAATTGATTCTTTTTTAATTTATATTCATTTTTGTTATTAACTTGAAGTTCTTCTTCTCCAATATAAATCATATTATTTTTTATTTTAATCGGAACTTTTAAATAATTCTTAATTTCAGGAAGTATCTTCTGAAAATTATCATTTTTTTTAAGTTTTATTAAACCACTATTCTTTTCATAATTAAAAATCATCTCTTCATCAATATCATTAATCAAATCATTTAACTTTACTCCTAGAACACCTTGCCATAAATTTAATACTAATTGCAATGATTTATCTCTTTTTACAATTTTTAATACGAAGTTATTTAATTGATTATAGTCTGAATTAGCTATGTATAATACATTATTATCTATATACTTCTCTAAACTTCTATTTTTTATTTCAGCATTTATAAAGCTAGTCCCTGGAATTGTTTCTAAAAATATATTTTGATATAATTTTTTATCCTTATACTCTGTACCTATTACCAAAGATCTAAAATCATAAATTTTTTCTTTTTCAAAATTTAATATTAGCACTCCCAAATTTTTATCTATATTTTCATTTAGATTTTTTATCGTCCATTTATTAGAATAAGTATTTCTATATTCTACTTTTTTAAGCTCATTTATATCTGTAGATAAAATAAAATTCCCCTTATGATGAGTCATATAAATGGCATCTATTCCATATTTTTTTAAATTTAATTTTTCTTTAATCGAGTATTTCAAAGAATAATATTCTCCAACTTCATCAAAATAATCATCTATTTCTAACAAATAAAAAATATATCTATAACCTGGATCAATTATTGTAACAAATTCCATTTTAGAAGTTATAAAACTGTCTTCACTAACCACATATAAATTTTTTATATTTTTCAATAGTTTATTTATATTTTCTTTATCCAATTTTATATTCATATTATTTGAAATTTTTTCAATCTCATCTATTAAATCATCAATATTTTTTTCATTTAAACTTTCATTTGCATAAATAAAAGTTTTTTCTTGATCTAAAAAAGTTCTAGGAGAAACTACATATAAATTATATCCACAAAATATAGAAATTACTATAATAGATATACTAAGTACTATATATCTTTTTCTATTCATTTCCCCCCCAAATTCTTTTTAACTCTTTTAATATAAGAGGTAATTTTTCATTTTTAGCTATTGGAGACATCAACCTAGTTCGTACTAAAAGATTTTCTTTCACCTCAACAATTAGAGATTGCTCTTGAAATAATGATGCCATGGCTAATTTTTCTCCAGTAGGTGCTACAACTTGAGAACCACCCCAATAAGATATTCCATCTTCAATCCCAACTCTATTTACCATTGTCATAAAAATAGTATTACTAATAGCAGCACTATGAATCAATGAATCCCACTCTCTTTTTATTTCTAATTCATTATTCAATCCTCTTCCAGGACTACTCACCAAAACAAAAATATGTTGAACCTCATCTTGAGCCAGTATAAATGATGAAGTTGGATGCCACATATCTTCACATATTAAAATACCAAATCTTCCATGTTTTGTATCAAATGCTTTTATTTCATTTCCTTCTTTGAAATATCGCCCTTCATCAAACATTCCATATGTTGGTAAATAAACTTTCCTATATTTGAAAAGCATTTCCCCACTCTCTAAATAGTAAGCACTATTGTATATGTATCCATCTCTCCCTAATTCTACAGCACCAAATATAATTGAAATATCCTTACTTAAATCAAGGAGTTCACTAGGAACCTCTTTGATTGCTACATGACCTACTAAATCTTCTAATAAATATCCCGTTAAAGCTAACTCTGGAAAAACTATAATATCTATTTTTTTTTCTATTGATTCTTTAATTAATTCAACCATCTTCAATAAATTTTTTTCTACATCTCCTAAATATGGTTTCATTTGAGCTAAACATAACTTCACTAAAAATCATCTCCTATTTTGTATCTATATATTTCAAATCTTCAAGAGTAGTTATTTTTATATTTCCATAACTCCCCTTCATAATTTTGATTTTTCCATTTATCTTCTCAATTAAAGATGAATCATCCGTTCCATAAAATCCTTTTTTAAATGCCTGTTCATAAGCTATTCTTAAAATTTCACTTCTAAATATTTGAGGTGTCTGTGCCAAAATTAATTCATCTCTCAAAGGTGTAGATTTAATATTTCCATCTATATCAATAAATTTTATTGTATCTTTTGCTTTTACTCCTACAATTATTCCGTCCATATCCTTATTTAAATCTAAAAAATCTTTTCCCTCTATTAAATATTCTTTTTTCATAAAAGGTCTCGCTCCATCTTGGACTGCTATTATCCCTTTTTTTGCTATTTTTATTCCTTCATATATAGAATCTTGTCTTTCTTTCCCACCACATATTACTTCTACAGGTGTTTTTATTTTATAATATATACAATGATTTTTTACAATATCCAACTCTTCTTTTGAAGTCACAATTATAATTTTATTTACAATACCAGAATTATCGGCTTCTAAAACACAATTCAAATATAAAGGTTTTCCTCTATACTCTAAAAATTGTTTTTTCACTCCCATATTCATTCTTTTACCCGTTCCTGCTGCTGCTACTATAAGAGTAAATTCATCTATTTCAGAGTCACCACGGTACATCCTAGTCCTCCTTCATTATGTCCACCAATTCTATACTCTTTTACATATCTGCAAGTCTTCAGATACTTCAATATCCCCTCTCTTAATGCTCCTGTTCCCTTCCCATGTATTATGGAGATTTCATTATAACCACTCAATACAGCTCTGTCTAGATAGCTTTCCAACTCATAAATTCCATCTTCTACCATTCTTCCTCTAATATCTATCTCGTATTTAACATTTGTTCTTGTTCCATTTCCAGCAGACATATATACTTTTTTCTTTTCTTCCACAGCTTTTTTCATATCTATCAAAGGTAATTCCATTTTTAAAATTCCTGCTTGAATTATTGCAGTTTCCCTAGATTTATTTATTTTAAGTACACTGGCAAATTGGTTTAAGCTTTTTATAAAGACTTTATCTCCCTCTTTAAATTCAATTTTAAGTTCTACCTTAGGTTTTTGCACTACATTAACTTTCTTTTCTTGACTCATGGTTGTTCTAAGTTGAGTTAAACTTTTTTGGATAACTTTTAAGTCTTCTTTCTTCGTATCTTCTCTATATATTTTTTCTATAAGACCCGTAGCTTTTCCTTGCATATCTTTCATCATAGCTTCAGCTTTTTCATATGTTTCTTTTAATATTTCATTTTTTTCTCTCTCAAACATAATTAATTTTTCTTCATAAGCTATTTTTTCTTCTTCCAATGTTGATTTCAATTTAAAAATCTGCTCTTTCATAATTTCAAGTTCATCAGATTTTTCTTTTATATTAAGAATCATTCTCTCAACTTTTTTATTATCATCACTTATATATG
>CAMTIW010000081.1 GCA_947072665.1 uncultured Fusobacteriaceae bacterium
CATCATAATCATTATCAATAGTTAATTTGTTTTCATACTCAAAATAATTTTTATCTAGTGAGGACTCAAATAAAACCAATGGTATTTTTTTATATAAAGAAAATTTATAAATCTCTTTTAACTCCTCTTCTAAAAAATATGATTTCAAATTACAGAAAATTATAAATTTATTTAATTGTAACTCTGATACTATCTCAATTATAGATAAAATTTTTTCCATATGATTTGAATTTAAAGAATCATTTATCTTTAATCCAATCATTTTTATAAATTTTGTTATGTCAAGTTCAGAAGAAGAATCAAAATTTATTGTAAAATCAGACAATATATTTTGAAATAAAGAATAAAGTTCAGAATATTTTTGTTCACAATTATTTTTTATATCTACTTCTATATTTAATTGTTTAGAAATAAGCTTTGTTATTGTATTTATAATTTCTTTACTATTAAAATCTATCATCATAGGATCTGAAATATACAAAGCTTTTTCTGAAAACTTTACTTCTTTTCCATTCTCAAATAAATATATCTCATCTTCAGTTTCAATACCATTTATTTTATTATAAATAGTATATATAAATTTTGAAAACATTTTCTTATTTTCAATCTCTAAAACTGATACTTTATCAGGCAGTATTTCTATGTCATTTTCAAAATACAATAATTTTATAATCATAAAATTACCAACCTTTCTGTTGTTGATAAAAAATTTGTCTTGTACTCTCCTACACAGTTTTCTATTGAGGAAAACTGTTTTTCTGTTATAACCAGAGATTGAACTAAACCTGAAGAAGGCATAATTTTTTTTATTCGTACTTTTACTAAATTCATTATACTTTGGTTTAACACTAGTTTTGTGTAAACAGACTCTTGCATCATAATAAAACCTTCTTTTAATAAACCATTTCTAAATTGAGAGTATTCTCTTCTATCTTTTGCTGTAATTGTAGGTAAATCAAAAAATACGATTATTCTCATAAATCTACACCTCATAAAAATCACAAAATTGAATTTTATATGGTGTTTCATCTGTTATACACTTTAATAAATTTGTCGTGTATTTCGTTATTACAGTTGATAAGTAGTGTTCACAGTCATCATATTTAACTTTTTCATTCAATATATTAATAAGTTTTATTTTCATTTCACTATCAAATTCAAAAGGGATATTTTCATATACAATTTTATCTATAAAGGGTCTAAAAGGTTCCATTAGATCACAGCTTAAATTAAATTGATTATATTCATTTTTATGATTAATTCCAAGCTGAGTAATATATCCATTACTTACAACTTCTTTATTAAATGTTGATAATAATATTGCATATCCATAATTTAGTGCTGCATTAACTTCATTTTCTTGTTTCCTTCCAAAATTTTTTCCAAAAAATGAGTTAAAATAAACTTTTGCTGCATGTCCTTCTCTATTGGTAGAATCTCCAAATTCAATTTCTTCTGCATATTCTGATAATTTTTCATAAGAATTTACTCCAAATTTGTTAAGAACCCATGCTTGTTTTTTTATTTTTTCTTTAATAATAATACTCCATACAGATTTTTTCATATCCTCATTCCATTGGACTTGTTGTTTTATTTTCTTACTAGTATTAAAACTTCCATAAAGTGGTTGCATTTCAGCAATAGGATTATGCTTTTCATCACAAAATATAACATTTATTTTTCTTTGAGCTAACTCACATAAAAGATATGAAGTTAATGAAACTGATGTTGAATCAACTATTATTGTTTGTATTTCTGAAAGATGAAGCATTTTTGCTTCATCTCCATAAACTACTAAATAATCATTTTTATAACTACATTTACAGTGTTTCGTTATAAGTACTGTACGAAATCCCATGTATTACACACCCAAATCTTTAAGTGTTATTCTTTTTTCACGCATACCTGTTATTGATGTATTAATAAATACTATTTTATCTGGATTTAATGTTTTTCTTAATCGCCCCTCTTCTTTCAAATTTGAAATTTTTGAAAATTTTTGAAAACTTCCATTTGTAGAGCTAGCTGATAATACTTTTAATATTTCATCAATAAAACTAATTTTGTCCACATGAGTTACCTTATCTTCTAATAGTAATTTCTCAAATTCACTTTGAGCTTCCTCTAATTTTTTTAGTGTATTTCCAAAACAAGGAAAATCATTTTTAATTTTCATCATTAAAATACTATATAATTTTATAGCATTTTCATTTCTCTTTTGAGTTTTATCTTCCAAAGATTCTACAGATTTTTTTGATATTTCTCCCTTAATTTCAATTAACATTAATTGCTCATTATAATTTAAATATAGCTGTCTTGCGTTTATAACTTCTCCAGCTGATACAATATTCCATAAATTACCTTCATAAGCTATTCTTTGATATTTATTAATTTTTTTTACAAGAATCTTAATTTCATCAGAATTTGTTTCTTTTTTTAAAAAAATTATTAAGGCATCTTTGTTTGAATCTTTTGAAACAACAGTGGGTATCCCTATTAACTCACGTATTATCTTTTTCTTCTTCAGGTATTCAACAATGCAATAATAACTTGGATTAACTCCGCTATATCCCCCATATTTTAAAGGGTCTAATTCTTTATTAATTCGTTCATCTTTAAAAAATGATCTTTTTTGTGAAGTAAGATTTTTTTTATCAGATTTAGGGGAATATAAAGTTTGGTTATAAAACTCCCCTGTTTGCTCTTCAACTTTTTTAGTAACAAAAACATCACGATAATCCATTATTTTCTTTATTTTTCCGATTTTTTCACTTCCTGACCATTTTATTATTTCACCAGTTTCTTGATTAATAATCTCTTCATCTCCAAACTTATATATCAACCAACCATATTTATTTTTCCTTTCTTTATCAGCTTTCACACTATTTTTAAAATCCTTTAAATACCCTTCAAATTTAAACTCTTTTTTTAAAATATTTGGATAACAAGTTTGAACAAAACTCCCTAAAACACATAAAAAATAAGCATCATGTGCATGATGAAAATCATTTAAATCTCTATTCTTATATAAGTCGTACTGCTTTCTAAAGTTAGAAATTAAATTAGCTTTTACTAGATGTATTTGTGTTTCTTCATTGGAAAATTCAATTTGTAATAAATTTACAACATTTTTTATAATTTGTCTAGTCTCTACTAATTGTCTTGCAATAAATTTTCCAACCTCTTCTTCACTAATTTTTTTTCTTGTTAATCGTTTGTATTTACTTGGTGTCATAAGACCTGATTTCAAAAGTTTATTCCACATTGAAAGATTCTTTTGGATAATTTCATCTTCAAGAAGAAGTGAATCACTTTTTCTCCTATTAGCTTCTTTATATACTAATACTTTATTATCAAAACTATCATCTTTTATATAAGACTGAGGTAAAATATGATCTACATCATAATTCCAACTTAAATCACCTGTTAAAGGCTTTCCTGTGTACATACATTTCCCATTTTGAATAAAATATAAATATAGTCTTTCACTATCTAAAGCTTTTGGAGTTTTTTCATAAGATTTTAAATCTTTTTCACAACGTTCAAACTCAGCAACATCAAATTCTATTTTTTCATAAATCTTTTTTAATGCATTATATCTAGAATTTGTTCTTTTCCCTTTTTGACCATCTTCTCTTGCAACTTCCAAATATATATTACTAGGATTACTTCCCATAATATTAACTATATCTTTAATAACTTTTATAGAATGCCAAATCCCTTTTTTTAGTGCAGGAGATCCTGCTAGTTCTTGAATATCCTCATATTTAATTTTATTTTCTTCTTTAAATTTATTGCTATTTTCTTTTTGAATAGCTTCACTAAAACCTAACTCTTTATTTTCAATAATCTGCATAAAATTTTCATTCGTTACTCTCATTATTTCTATAATATTTTTTCCCACCGTATCAATATTTTTACTGTAAATAACGGTCATTTTTGGGGAGTTACCTGTTGCTTTTAAATCAATTAATAGTTCTTTACTTAATCTTGACCAGCCTTTATATTTTAGTTTACAAATTTCTTTAACTTGTTCCGTAGAAAGCTCTGTATATTCTTTTTTAATTTTTGACTTCAATATTTTTTTATCTTCAAATAAAGTTATCCATAAAATTATTTTTTCTATCATTTCATAATTATTTTTATTAACAGAACCTAATATTTTTTTAAAATCTATATATGATTTTTTAGATGATACAAATCCAGTTTCTTTCTGAAATCCTGTTATTTCAGTATCAGCCATTGGGTGTTTGTGTTCTTTTAGTTTTTCTTGTAATTTTTTCTTAGAAATACTGGGGAACTTTTCAAACAATTCCTCAATCACATATTTTTTAACATCTGATGATATTATTTTTCCACCTATAGAGATTTTATTAAGCTCATTTAACAGTGTAAATTCAGAATAAAGAAGTGAATTTTTAGGTATAACATCTTTGGATTGCAAGTAAGTACATTTATTTGTCATTCGTAAAATAAAATTTTCTGCTGATTTTTCAATATTTATAACTTCATTAAAATTCCATGGATAAATTTTTTCGTTATTATGTCTTTCACTCCATGAAAAAGGTGTATTTTTATCCTTCTTATTTTTTTCATTTCCATCTATATTAGCTAACGGTCCTACATAATAAGGAATTCGAAATTCTAATATACTGACTATTTTATTTATTTCTTTCCCATCCTTTTTTAGATAATTCTCTTTTAAAGACGGATAATATTGTCCCTGATTTTTTATTATTTCTTGAATTTCATAAGAGTGAAGTTGAAAAGGTATTGCTCCATTATCAGTAGTATTGGTTTTAGCTAAAAAATTTCCCTCTTCTATTTTTGATAAACAATATTTATAGTCTTCATTATTTTCTAATGTTTCTTTTTTACTTTCTAATATTTTTTTTATATTTTTATAAAATTCTTCTTGAGGTAATTTTTTCGTTTTTTTTAAGTACAAATTATAATTTATTTTCTCATTTCTAAACATTTCATTATAATCTTTCAGATTAAAATGTTCTTTTAACAATTTTTTTAAGATTCTTAAATCCTCTCCATGCTCATTATATTTAGCAATCATAGCTCTAGAAATTGTTGTTTCACCTTTTAATATCTCAGTTAAAAGATATGCTGAATAAACGTTTTTAAGTGAAAGATAGATATTTTCATTATCATTATCTAATTTCCCATCTAACTCTGTTTCAGCTTTTTCCTCAGATAGCTTAAAACTTATATCACTATCTTCTTCAAGATTAAACAATTTAGAAAAATTTGCTTTTCCTCCAATCATAGCTTTAGAAATAGCCGTAGATTTTTGCTTTTTCATTGTTTTTTCATCAATATTTATTAGTTCCATAAAAATTTTTGTTAGAGATATTTCTTTGTCTCTATTTTTCATTTTTTTATCTTTCAATATATTTTCAATTTCAATAACAGTTTTTTCTTCATACTCACCATACTCTTCATTTTTTTGAATTGCTTCTAAAAATTCCTTTAATGAAGTGTTTAATCCTTTTTCTGAAGAAAATGTGTCCATTTCTTGATACAAAAAATTTCCACGATATTTTAAAGCATGGTGTAAAGCTAGATACACCAGTCTAAAATCTACTTTTTCTTTTGTATTCATTAAATAATCTCTTAAATGATAGATAGTTTTAATTTTTTTAGTATCTATTTTATTTTTCCCGTCCCATTTACCTAACAATATTTGCAAATTTAACGGGTCATTACTTTTATCTTCTAAGTGTAGTTTAGACTCTTTCATTTTCATAAAAAATAATGGATCTATAACAGCCATTTCTTTTTGTACTAAATTCTGTAAATTTTCTATCCTCACTTGTCTTCTTTGAAGTCTTCTTCTTGAGCTTCTAAAACCTCTTCTAACTGCTGCTACTTCAGCAGATTCAAAAAGTGAAGCTCCTAGCATACATTTCCCTTTAAATTTTTTCAAATCACCGTTCTCATTAGTTACTGACCACCCAACTGAAGATGTCCCAATATCAAGTCCAATTAAATAATTTTCTTTTTTTTGCATTTTTTTCTTGCCACCTACCTTTAAATATGTTATTATATATTCGTTATTACTATTTAAAATGACACAACGAGTTAAAACAAAGCTTTTGCTTAAGCATCCGCAAGGACCAAAGAAGACCTATTAGGTCTTTTTTCTTTTATTCATTTAGAGGCTATCCAATAGGTAAAAAAAGTGAAAATCAAGGAGATTCATCTCCCACCTATTGAGGGGAGAGTATTCTCGTCCTAAAATTGATAAAAATGAAAAATAAAGCTGATTTTAAGACTTATAAAGTTAAAAAATCAGCTTTATTAAAATTTTAGTAGGGCTTATTTCCAGTTATTAACAGCGATATTCTCTATTAATTTAACAATAACTTCTACAGCTTTATGCATAGATTCTATTGGAATGTATTCAAATTTACCATGAAAATTATGTCCGCCAGTAAAGATATTAGGGCAAGGCAAATTCATATAAGAAAGTCTAGCACCATCAGTTCCACCTCTAATAGGGCTAATAATAGGAGTAACACCTACTTCTAACATAGATTTTTGAGCAATATCAATTATATTCATAACAGGTTCAATTTTTTCCCTCATATTATAATAACTATCTTTAATTTCAACTTCAATTTTTCCATCACTATATTTTTCATTTAAATATTTAGCAATTGATAAGCATAAATCTTTTTTTATTTGAAATTTTTCTTTAGAATGGTCTCTAATTATATAATTAGAAGTACAATTTTCTACGTCACCAGTTATTTCTGTTAATAGGAAAAACCCTTCATAACCAGTAGTAAATTCAGGCCGTTCATTTACTGGAAGCATGGCATTAAATTCCATAGCAATAAGCATAGCATTTATCATTTTATTTTTTGCTGCACCTGGATGAATATCTCTTCCTATAAATTTAACTTTCATACTAGCTGCATTAAAATTCTCATACTCTAGCTCACCGATTTCACCACCATCTATTGTATAAGCAAATTTAGCATCAAATTTATCTACATCAAAGAGATTAGCACCTCTTCCAATTTCTTCATCAGGAGTAAATCCAATTCTAATTTTTCCATGTTTAATATCAGGGTTAGATTTCAATATTTTTATAGCTTCAATTATTTCCACTATCCCTGCTTTGTTATCAGCACCTAAAAGAGTAGTCCCATCTGTTACAATTATATTTTGACCTATATAGTTTTTAATTTCAGGGAAATGTTTAGTTTCTAAAATTATATATTTTTCTTTATTTAATATAATATCTTTTCCATCATAATTTTTTATAATATTTGGTTTTACATTAGTACCACTATAAGAAGGAGCAGTATCTATATGTGCTATGAATCCAACAGTTGGAATCTCTTTATCTGTATTTGCAGGTAAAGTTGCCATGATATATCCATTTTCATCTAGTGATATCTCTTCTAATCCAAGACTTTCTAAATCAGATAATATTACTTTTGCTAAATTAAATTGAATATCTGTACTGGGAGTTTGTTCAGAGTTTTCATCAGAAGTGGTATCAATTTTTACGTAGTCTAAAAATCTTTTGATCATATCTTTTTCCATTATTTTCCATCCTTTTATAATTTATTAGTATTATGTCTATTATACTACTTATTATTCCAAAATCTAATACTTTTTTCCTGTTTTTCTTTTTTTTTTCTTTTTTTTGTGGTACAATTTTAGAATAATAAAATATTTTGGAGTAATAAAATGGAAAATAATTTAGGAAAAGAAAATTTAGGGAAATTAATTTTTAAATATGGAGTTCCATCTATAATAACCATGTGGATTTTTGCTCTATATACAATTGTAGATGGATTTTTTATTAGTAAATATGTTGGAAGTAATGGATTAGCAGCAGTAAATATAGTTATGCCATTTATTAATCTATCTTTTGCTACTGGAATAATGATTGCTATTGGTGGAGCAACTATTGTAGGGATAAAGTTTGGTGAACAAAAAAAAAAGGAAGCTTCTAGGATATATAGTTTAGCAGTTCAATTATTAGTTGTTCTGGGTACTTTAATATCTATATTGGGAGTAATATTTTCAGAGTTTTTTGTGAAATTATTAGGAGCAAATTCAGTTATTTTAGAAGATTCAAAAACATATCTTTTTTATATATCGTTTTTTATAGTCACGTATTTATTAGGGTATGGGTTAGAAATTTTTGTAAGAGTGGATGGGAGTCCCAGTTATTCTTTAATATGTATAATTCTTGGTGCTCTTGTTAATATCTCCTTAGATTATGTTTTTATAGGAGTTTTTAACTGGGGAATCAAGGGCGCCGCGTTAGCAACAGGAATAGGTCAAATGAGTACTTTAATTCCTCTTGTTTTCTATTTGAAGTATAAAAGAAAAAAACTCTTTTTTTCTATAACAGTTTTTAAATTAAAAGACTCTTTACAATTAATGTATAACGGTTCTTCTGAGTTTTTAACAGAAATAACAACTGGAATAGTAATAATGGTTTTTAATATAAATATTATTAATAATATAGGAGAAGTAGGTGTTTCTGCCTTTGGAATAATAGGATATATATCAACACTTATAACTATGACTATGATAGGTTTTTCACAAGGAATACAGCCTATTATTAGCTATAATTATGGAGCAAAGAAACATAAAAGAATTGTAAGCATTTTAAAAATTTGTCTAACTATAGTTTCGTTATTGGGTTGTTTTTTTTATATTTTAATTAACTTTTATTCTTATGAAATAGTGTCTATTTTTTCTAAAGATAATATTTCTTTGATAAAATTAACAGAAAATGCAATTTATTATTATAGTTTCACTTATTTATTAATAGGTATAAATATATTTATAGGAGCATATTTTACAGCTATAGAAGAAGCTTTTATATCAAGTTTTTTAAGTATTTTACGAGGTATTGTTTTTATATATATATTTTTATATTTTTTACCAAGATTATTTGGAATAAACGGACTCTGGTTCTCTGCTTCAATAAATGAAATGGCAACGGTTGTTATTTCTATATTTGTTTTTACTTATTTTTTAATAAATAAAAAGAATGAATT
>CAMTIW010000082.1 GCA_947072665.1 uncultured Fusobacteriaceae bacterium
GTACTAACTTCTAGCTTCTCCAAGTAAATATTATTTTTTTTAATTATGAAATAATAAACAAAAATACTTATGAAAAATGAAAAACAATCGATTAATATTATTTTATATCCAAAATATTTAATAAATATCCCTACAATGGCAGGAGCTATTATACTAAGAATTGTATCTATTTTACTTAAAGTCTCATATTCTTTTTCATCTGTAATTATTTTAGTGAAAATATAATCATCTAAAATTTGGTTAATAAAATATGATAAACAAATAAGAAAATAAAAAATCAACATAATCATATTTTTATTTATAAAAAAATAAATTCCTAACAGATACAAAATACACATTGCCTCGTTAAATATAATCACATTTAAGTTATTATATTTATTTATATAAGATTTTATTTTATTTCCAAATATAATACTTGGAATTAAAGAAAATAAAAAAATACTAATTATTGGTCCAATTGATAATGTTTTAGAATCAATTAAACTAAAAATCAAAACGAAACTAGTTAATTTATTCCCTAATTTTGAAAATATATATCGATAATAATAAACTTGCTTACTTGTCATTTAGCCTCCAATCGCCTCCAATTATTGATTAGTTGTCACTTTTAGCTAATTCTCTAACAATAATTTTTGCAGCGATTTCAGCAACTTCGCCTGTAAATGAAATACACTGTTCTTTATGCTCCCCAGAAGCCATATCCATTCCTTTGGTTAAAATACTACAGCAAAGAACTTTATGATTTTTTTTAAACTCTGCTTGAAGTTCATTTGCTAGCTCTAAAGTTCTATTAACTTTAGTCTCACCAGCTTTAGTTCTTCCAAAAAAATACCCTATACAGAGTACTCCCCCTGCTACAGCTCCACACACACATTTTGCTCTTCCTATTCCCACTGGGAATCCTGAAGCCATAGCTATCATTTCTTCTGGCATATCAATTTCAAAATTTGACCTTATCGATGCTACTATAGATTCTGAACAAAAGAATTCCCCTCTTCTAAAATGATTTTCTGCATCTTCTCTAACTTTTTGAATGCTAACGTCCTTTTTCATATCCCACTCCTTTATTATATTTTTGTGATAATTAGATATTATTATTCTAACATCTATAATCAAATATATAAAGACGAAAATATGAAACATAACTTAATCATCTAAAAACTGGCTTTATTTTAAATTTTAAACTTAAAGGTTTCTCTGATTTTATTAAAAACTCATCATGAGTTTTTGCTCCCCACGAATCATCACCACCAACTCCCATTTGAATCTTATTTACATTTAAAACTGTATAATTTATAGGTGGTAATTCTTTTATATGACTTGCATTTTCTATTTCATGACACGTATATGGAAGTGCACTAAATTCAAAAGGTTCTACTCCTCTTACTTCAATCCCAATATTTTTATTATTTAAAATTTTAAACCATCTAACATCAGTTTTATTCCCAGATTCTTGAGGAATTAAATATTGCGAAAGGGAGTTTTTTACATTCTCTCTAAACAGACCAATTCTAGCACCAGTTTTTCTATCTAAATATGTTTCTCCTGGTCCATTTCCATACCATATAATATTATTATACTCTTTTGGTATTTTTAAGTTTATTCCAAAACACGGCATTTCTGAGATATCTTTAAATCCTAAATATTTAAGCTCAATATTTATTTCTCCCAACTCATAAATTTTATAAATAATTGTACATTCTGTTTTTGGAAAAGTTGCCAATAAATAGTTAGATTTAATTTCAATTCCAAAATCATTTTCTTTTACCTCTGTACTAATATTTTTGGGATATAAAGAAGCTATTTTCCACTGTGCATATCTTTGCCCCATTGAACTCCCTATATCGTTATCTGTTAGTGCTCTCCAAAAGTTTGGCATTATAGATTTTTCTATGAATTCTTTTCCTCCAAATTTCATGGAAACAATAGTACCTGTTAATTTAGAAAAAATAAAATGAAAACCATCACCTATAACTCCAATATTAAATGTACATTTTTCTATTTTTATATTTTTCTCTTTATTTTTCTCTTTATTATTATTTTCTTCTTTAATTACATTAATTGGATAGATAAACTGTCCAAAAGAAATCTCATGCCCAGCTTTTGCCCATAAAGTATCATTTTTTAAAACTAAACTTACTTCTAAAATATATTCGCTATAATCATGGTATTTAAGAATATTTAAATTCAAATATTTTTCTGAAAGAGGTTCAACTTCCAAATTTTCTTTTTCACACTTTATAACTTCACCATTCTTTAAAATTTTCCAAATTAAATCATATTCATTTATATTTTTAAATAGACTTTTATTTTTTATTAAGACACCATTTTCATCTGGGAATATTTTGAAATCAGAATATAATCCTTTTATTTCCTGTATTTTAGGAGTTAGTGTTCTATCTCCATATACTAACCCATTTCCACAAAAATTGTAATCATTAGGTCTATCTAAATAATCTCCACCATACAATAAAATATTATCTCCATTCTCATTACCTTTCATTAAAGATTGGTCTATATAATCCCAAATAAATCCACCTTGATACATAGCATATTTATCTTCTAAATTAGTATATTTAAAAACTCCACCACAAGAATTTCCCATTGCATGAGCATATTCACATAAAATAAATGGTTTTTGAGGGTTATTTTCAAGATATAATTCTATCTCTTCAATTTTACTATACATTCTGCTTTCAATATCTGATGTTTCGTTAAATCTTCTGTCCCAAAACACACCTTCATAATGAACTAAACGCGTATTATCCCTTTGCCTTATCCATTGAGACATTTTAAATAAATTTTCTCCACCATATGATTCATTTCCACATGACCATAAAAGAATTGAAGGATGATTTTTATCACGTTCTACCATTGACTTGGCTCTGTCCAATAATGAACCTAGCCATTCTCCTTTATTGTCTGGTATAATTTCTCTCTTCCCCTCTTCTGTTAAATCCTGCCATGTACCATGAGTCTCTACATTGGCTTCATCAATTACATACAACCCATACTCATCACATAACTTATACCATCTACTTGTATTTGGATAATGTGATGTTCTCACTGCATTTATATTGTTTTGTTTCATTGCCTTAATATCCCATAGCATTTCTTCATCTGTAATAGCTCTTCCTGTATAACAAGAGAATTCATGACGATTAACACCCTTAAAAACTATTCTTTTATTATTTATATACATTATTTTATTTTTTAACTCAAACTTCCTTATTCCTACTTGTTGTGGAATAACTTCAATTATATTATTAGTTTCTTCGTCTTTTAAATAAATTATCATCCTATATAAAAAGGGGGTCTCTGCACTCCATAATTTAGGGTTAGTTAATTCTATATCAATTTTTTTTCAACATCATTCACTTCAACAGTTTTTTCTAAACTAGTTTTTATCAGATTATTCCCTTCATAAATTTCAATATATATTTTAACTTTTTTACAATATTTACCTTGAATTTTCAAGGTATTTTCAATAACAACATTTTTTAAATCTTCTGATAGTTTTGTTTTTACAAATAAATCCCTTAAATGAATTTTAGGTGTCATATATAAATAAACATCTCTAAATATCCCTGAAAATCTCCAAAAATCTTGATCTTCTAGCCAACTACCACTACACCATTTATAAACTTCCACTGCTACTACATTTTCCCCATCAACTAAAAATTCTGATATATCAAATTCTGCTGGAGTAAAACTATCTTCAGAATAGCCTATAAAATTCCCATTTATCCATATAAAAAATGCTGACTCAACACCTTGAAAAGATATATAGATAGAATTCCCTTTCCATTTTTGTGAAATTGTAAATTTCTTTATATAAGAAGCTACTGGGTTAAAATTTTTAGGTACTTCTGGTGCCTTTATACTTTCATGTCCATCCCAAGGATACATAATATTTACATACTGTGGTTTATCCCACCCTTCCAATTGTATATGTGCTGGAACCTTTATATCTTGAAGATTTTCAATATTAAAACCTAGCTTATAAAAATCTTTATTTCTTAACTTAGGATTTTCTGAATAAATAAATTTCCAATTTCCATTTAAACTTTTTTTAAATTCCATTTTATTATAAATATAATCTTCAAAACTTCCATAAAATTTATGATCAGAATGTGCTTCTAATCTATTTATTTCAAATATCTCAGGATTTATTAGAATATTTTCCATAATTTAATATTCACCTCACTAATAGTTTTAAATTTATTTCCTCATAAATCTGTCATAGGCTTTTTGATTTATTTCCAATGCTTCTTTTAAACCTATATCATTTATTTTTTTTAAAAACAAATCATATGTTTTCTCAAAATTTTCTGAACCTAATATCCACTTTTGACTCATCTCCTCTATATTCATATCTAATTGTGAATTTATCTTCTGTATTCTTTTATTTTCTTGCACTGTATATTTCAAAGTAGGCATAGACTCAACTATATAATTATTTTCCATATAAATCTCTGCCCATTTGTTAGCTTCTGAATTTCCCCAAGCTTTTTCATATTCATAATCTTGAATGGAGCCAATTCTGAATTGGACTCCATGATCACTTAATTTTTTCACTGGAGTAGTTCCGTCCCCTTTCATTATTTTATCTGTAAAATATTTTTTACCATTTTTATCTTTTTCAAAAGTATCACCTTTAATTCCCCAATTAAATAACTCATATCCCTTTTCAGAAAACCAATAATCCATATATTTAATGGCTACTATTGGATTTTTTGCTGATGAAGTAATAGACCATCCACCAAGATTAGTTGCCCTTGAATCTGGTGCATATCTTTTACCTTTATATTCTGGTGGTGGAATTACAGAAAAATTAAATCCTTTTATCTTTTCATTTAGTTCTTTATCTAAGTTATAAGAAGAAGTACTTGCAAACCAATCAAATGTCATTCCACCTAAATTATTTCTCAACATATAATCTCTTGCACTGAATCCTCTACTAAAGATTTCGGGATCTATAAGTCCTTCTTTATACCATTTAATTATTTGTGGCATTACCTCTTTGAAAATTTCTTGTGTTGGACCATACTTTACAATTCCATTCTCCACATAAAATCCTCTTCTCGCTCCAAATAACCCAATTAGTTCTTTATCTGCATATTCTGAAGTTCTTTCAAAATAAGGAATTTCATCTACTATCCCGTTTCCATTGGGATCTTTTTCTTTAAATGCTTTCATAACCATATAAAATTCATCCATTGTATTAGGGACTTTCAATCCCAATTTATCGAGCCAATCTTTTCTTATAAATAATCCTTGTGAAGCTCTCATTTTGTACCAATCATAATAAGCAGGTATAAAATATATTTTCCCATCATATGCTGTGGCATCTCTCTTATATCTTGGATATTTTTCGAAAAACTTTTTTATATTAGGTGCATGTTCTTTTATCAAATCATCTAATGGAATAACTCCGCCTTCCATTCCTAAACTTTCTAACTTATTTGGAAATGCTAAAGAAATAATATCAGGTAACTTCCCAGAAGAAATAGAGAGATTAAAAGCTTGCATCTCATCTGTTAAATTTTTTGAAATGGAACTTTTAAGTTTTACATTTGTATCTTTAAATGCCTCTTGAAATATAGACCACTTTTCATCAAATACTCTTCCATTTTGAATGGCTAAAATACTCATTTCAAAGGGCTCTTCAATTATCTTATAATTTTCTTTTTCTTTGCCTAAAATATTTTTTTGAATTACAACTATAGATGCTAAAATTAAAAAAAATTTTGTCACAGTATCCCCCTTATTTCTCATTAAATTTCCAATTTGATTAAGTATGATATACTTTTATCAAAAAGTCAAATTTTTATTAAAAAAAACTGTTTTAAAGTCATTTAGAATAAAAAAAATACACTTTTTATTAATTTTATTCTAGTTATAATCTCTACTTTATATGTAGCTTTTAAATTTATAAAACATTCTATTGACTCTATTGTTACAATAGGGTGTAAACTAACATAGCAACAAATAATTTTATGGAGGATTATTATCTATGTTTAAACAATTTAGTAAGTATGTCTTCCCTTCTGTTTTGGCCATGTTTATATCCTCATTATATGTTATTGTTGATGGTATTTTCGTTGGAAAAGGCGTAGGGGATTTAGCATTGGGAGCGGTAAATTTAATTTTACCACTTTCAATATCTTTTTTTGGAATTGCAACAATGTTTGCAGTGGGAGGTGGTACTCTTATTTCTTCATATTTCGGAAGGAATAAAATAGAAGAAGGAGTCATGATATTTCGTCAAGCCTTTAAATTCTTAGTCATTTTAAGTTTTTTTATTAGTTTAATTGGAGTTCTTTTTGCAGATAAAATTGTTATTATTTTAGGAGCCACAGAGAATATGAAAAGTATGGCTACAACCTACTTAAGATACTATGCTCTTTTCTGTATTCCCAATATAATAGGAATAGCTTTGAATAGTTTTATTAGAAATGATGGAAATCCTAAATTAGCAATGATTTCAACTATTTTAGGAGCTCTAACAAATGTCTTATTAGACTATATTTTTATATTTATTTTTAATTGGGGAATAAAAGGTGCTGCAATTGCAACAGGATTAGGACAGATTATAACTATTCTTATAATACTTCTCCATTTCATTTTAAAAAAAGGACATCTTTCTTTTAAAAATGTAAAATTAAATTTTAATATAATAAAAGAATTTTCAAAAATAGGATTCCCATCTTTTTTTGCTGAAATAACATTTTCAATAATAATTTTTTTTATAAACCTCATTCTTGTTAAAGTTGGTGGAGAGTCGGGAATTGTTGCATTTAGTATAATAAATTATCTTACAACAAATATTTATATGATATTATTAGGTTTAGCATTTGGAGTTCAGCCACTTATAAGTTATAATTTAGGTGCTAAAAATTATAAATCAATGATTATCTATTATAGAATGACTATTGTCACCACAGTTATTATTAATCTTGTGTTTTGGTTAGTTTGTTATTTCTTTGGAATCAAAATAATTAGTTTTTTTAGTCAAAATACAGAAATTATAAATATAGCATATAAGGGATTAAATATAATCAATACAGCATTTTTCCTTATTGGAATTAATCTTTCTACAACTATTTATTATCAATCTATTGAAATTTCATATGCTTCAAATATTATTTGTATTATGAGATCAATAATTTTTCTCCCTATTGTTTTATTTATCTTCTCTAAATATTTTGGAATAAATGGAGTATGGATAAGTATGACCATTTCAGAATTTTTAACATTAATAACTAGTGCTTATTTTTTCAGAATCAAAGATTCTACTTTTAATGCTGTTGAAAATATAAGAAGAAGTTTAACAACTAAAATAAAAATATAAAATTAAGGAGGTGACAAGCCGTTATAAATACTAAATAACGGTAAAAATGTTCTCTATAGGTGAAGTAGCTAAATTTAATGAAATCTCTATCCAAACTTTACATCATTATGACAAAGTCGGATTGTTAAAACCAATATATATCAACAAAAAAACTCTTTATAGATATTATTCTATTGATCAATTTCTTCAAATTGATTTTATAAAAAAATTTAAAATGTTAGGATTTTCTTTAATAGAAATAAAAACAATTCTTAAAAGTGGTAATTCTTTAGAACATATTCAAGAGGCCATAAATCTTCAAAAAGCTGTAGTAAAAAAAGAGATTAAAAAATTAGAAAACATTGAAAAAAATCTCGATTTTTTAAGTGAAAAAATACAGACAGGAATAGAAAGAAAAGATAAAAAAATAAGATTAGAAAAATTTTCAATACTAAAAATTATATCTCTCGATTGTAAAATTGAAATCATAGAAGAATTAGAAACTAAAATTAGAAAATTAATTATTGAAGTAGAAAAAAAATATAATATACTAGATATTATAATAATTTTGAAAGTTGATAAAACTCTATTAAAAAAAGAAAATAAAACAATTTATACAGAAATTATAGTTGCTTTGAATAAAAATTCAGAATTAGCTAAAACCTTACCTAGTACAGATGGTTTAGGGATTTCCCTTTGTTTGGAAAGTGCCGCATTTAAGAATAATTTATTTTTCAATCAGCTTATTGAATTTGAAAAAAAACATAATTTTTTTACAGAAAATTTTTTCTATGAAGTTTATTATATAGCAAAGCTTGATAATAACAATGAAGAATATTCTTTACTGGATATAATTAATCCAATAATAGAAGAGTGAATTGAACCAATATTTTAAAATATGAGAGTGAAATAAGATTTTACCTTTACTTTAAATAAAAAAATAGAGAGAATCAAGGTTCTTTCTATTTTCATTATAAAATCCTTCTTTAGTTCTCAAGAGCCTTCAATTCTTAATCTAATCTTTCCCATCCTAGCATATTTAACTTTATATCTAACTTTGTATTTAAGTTCTCTATAATTTTAACCTTAGACTCTATATTTTTTCCACTTCCATCGATTTCTATGAATTCTTTTAAATTCACTTTTTTTAGATCAACTAAATCTCTATATTTCACCTCTAATAAATCCTTTAATGTTTTAAAATAACCTGGTTCTATTTTTTCACCTTCACATACAATTAAAATTCTATAAAAAGTCAAATCTCTAATAAATTCTTTTCTCACTTTTTTCTCTCTAACTCTCTTTTTATGTAAATCATCAGATTCCAGGATTACTCACCTCCCATTTCAAATTCTTTTAAAATAGGAACAGCCCCATATCTTCCATATAAATAATCTTTATTATAACTCGACTTGTGCAAAAAATAAATTAAAAAAATAGACACTCTTAGTGTAAAATTGTAATTACCACAAAACAATTTAAACAAGGAGTATCTATCTATGAACATTCTATCTTTAAATCCTGATTTTGACAAGTATTTTTCTCAAATTAATTTTAAATTTTCTTTACCTCAAAGAAAACATCTTTCTACTTTTGTAGAAGGTTTACTTAGTTCTAATGGTAAGAAAACTTTATCTAATATATGTGAAAACACAGTGTTTCCAAAGGATAGAAGTACATTTAATAAATTTTTAATTTACTCTCCTTGGGA
>CAMTIW010000083.1 GCA_947072665.1 uncultured Fusobacteriaceae bacterium
AATATAAAATATTACTCTTAATTTTTAGAGTTTACACAAAATTTGAAGAAGCCTCGATTATTGTTTGATGACTTATTTTACTGTAAATCAAAAGTAATTTATTTTTTTAAGCTCCACAGCATTTTTTAAATTTTTTTCCAGATCCACAAGTACAAGGTTCATTTCTACCTATCTTTTTTTTTTGAAGAGAGAAATTAGTAAGTGAAGAATTTGACATTTGAAGCCTCTTATCATACATAGCTTGTTTCATTTCATCATCGCATTTTGCTAACTGGATAAAATTCAAAACATCCTTGGTATTTCTTAAAGCAAGATATCTAGATAAAATCATTCTTCCGTCATCAATTAAATTATTATCAGGAATGAATAAGATAGTTTTATCATTATCATCACTTTGAGGAGTAACATCTATTAAATTTCCATTATAATCTCTTAGAACGGAATGGGCTTCTGCTTTTATTACTCTTTTTAAAGAGTCTAACCAAATTATCCATCCTAGCTGCTGAGTTCCTTTTTTTTTTGTTACAAAATACTTTACATTATCATAACATTCCAAAGGTTTTGCAAAAGGGCTTAGTAGTTCAGCAACTTTTAAAAAAATATGATTTTCGAAACTTAGTTTCTTCATAAAAGGGAGAACAACAGGAATGTCTTTTTCACTAGGAGTTATAAAGCACATTCCTAATTCATAATTATTTTTCATAGTATCACCTCTAAAAAAATTAATGGTATCTTTACTTAAATACAACAAAAGGAGCTAAAAGTCAAATTATTTATTTTTATTGAAAAGATATAAAACTTAAAATTAAATTTAAAGTTATAAATAATAATAGGGGAGAAGAATGGAGCTATTTAATTATAAAAAATCGATGGAGTCAAAAATATATAGAAAAGTAAATTCAATAAGGGAGTTGTTTGGGTTTTAGGAAGAATGAAGTTAGGAACAAATATAATGCAAATATTTTAGAGTTTTGTTAGAAGTTTCTTATATAAAAGAGGGATGAAAAAAGTAGGCTAAAAACATTATGAAAAAGAAGCAAATAATTCAAGATTCAAATAAAACATAACTATACTAACTTAAAATAAAAAAAAGAACCACATCAAAACGAGATGATGTAGTTCTTTGATATATTGATTATATATTTATATTGTACTTATTTCCTCTTAATTTAAAAGCTGAAATTCCCCCCTCCATGATATCGCAAATACTAGTGATTATTTCTGAGTTATCTATTGTATTTTGGCTTCCTAATTTGATTTCTTTACCATCAGAGTCCATAACAACGGCCCACTCAGTGTCTCCATTTACAGGAATATTTGCATTGTGTGTAACTATAACAATTTGTCGATTCTCTTTATTTTTAATAGTTTCTTTAACAACTAAATCATAAATTAATTTGTTATCTAAATCGTCTTCAGGTTGATCTAAAATTAGTGTTCTATTTCCTCTTGCTAGTAAATAATTTAGAATTATAGAAGTTTTTTGACCATCAGACAAATTTTTGATAATTTGTCCTTCATATTTAATTTCTAATTGATCTTCAGGATATAGTAAGTATAAATCAGCGAGATCATTTTCTGTTAAGTTATAAATTAAAGTTTTAAAACGTGAACTAAAATGAAGTTCTTTAATATCGATATTTTCTTTAATATTTTTGATGATTTCAATAAATTTAGTTTTATTATTTAAAATAGGACCATGATATAATACTTTTGATAAAGTATTAATATCATCTATAAATTCATTCTCTCTTTTTAGTATTTTTCTAAGTTTTATTTCGAAGGAAGAAGTGTCTCTATAAGCATTAATTTTCATTGAAATTTTTGGATTAGTAATTGTTGAACAAAGATATTTTTCTCTAATGGAAGTAATTTCAGATCTTAAATTTTCAATACCAGAAATGCACTCATCCATTTCTTTTTTTATTTCTATTTCTTCTTTTAAAGATTCGATTATTTTATTATACTCTTCTTTATTTGAAGAGAGTCTTTTAAAAATATTTTCTATCTTAGAATCATCGATATTAGTACTATTCCTTATTTTATCGATTTTGTTAGAAATTTCATTTTTTTCTTTAAACCATGAGCTGTTATTAATATTCTTCCCAAAATTTGTTTTTAGCAACTCAAAGTGGTTAATTAAATCATTTATTTTATTTATATCAAAAGAGTCTATTAATTGCTGAATAATATCAAGTAATTCTGTATTTTTAATAGAGTGTGGGCTTGTAACAGTAGTGTATTTTAATAAATTTAAAGTTTCTATTTTTTTATTTAAGTCTGAATCGATAGATAGTAAAGAACTAAAAGTTTCATTATCTTGTATTTCTTTTTCGAGTAATTCTTGATAATGATTTTTTTCTAATCCTGAAATAATATTTGTGTCCAATGAAATCTCATCATGTAGTCTTTTTAGGTCTGTTTTTAGTTTTTGGAGTTCATTATTTTTGAAGAAAACATTCTTAAAGGAGCTTTCTAATTTTTCTATATTTTCAATTTTTTCTTTTATTTCTATAATATCAGAATCAATTATTTCGAGTAAACTATTTGTATTTTCAGCAATTGAAAAAATTTCTTTTTGTGAATATATTTCAATTTCTTCACGGATTCTATTAAGTACAGCATCTTTTTCTATAATTTCCTCGAATATTTGATTAGTTTTATTAAATTTATAAAGTGAAATTTTTTGATCTACTAATTCTACTTTGTATTTTTCATTTTCTAAATTGCAGATAAGGGATATTTCTGTTTCTAACTTTAAGATACCTTTGTTTATAGAAAAAAAATCTGATAGACTTTCTGAGAAGGAATCTATTTTAGACTTGAGGTTAAGCAAACCTTTAATTATAGATAGAATTGATGATTTTCCTGTTCCACGGCCTCCGATGATACTTGTCATTTGAGGGCTAAAGAAAATAGATATTTCATTTTTATTTATCTTAGTACTTTTAAAACTTAAATTTTCGATCCAAAGCTTAGGAAGTGAATAAGGAAAATCTGGAGAACTAAAAATATTTTTAGCTCTATATTTATTCATATTTAAAGCTTGCTTTAAACTTTCTAAATCTGGGGCATCTTTCATTTTAATCCATGTATAAGAGTCACCTATTCCATCAATACCATGTTTATTAGGATTAGTGCTATCAGGGTTATCGGAGAAAGTTAACTTACAAATATTTTTTTCATTAATTTCTTTACAAATATTCACAAGATTTTGCTTAGCTGGATAACAAGAAGAAGAGTACATAGTAACTGTGGGAGTTACATCAATATTAGAAGCTGCATGTGTAATATGAACACCGTTAAATAATCCATTTTTTATAATTTCTGAATAACCTCCATGAGAAAGGTCGCATAGACCAGAGAAATTATCAACATGTGAAGGAATAACTAAAAGATTTTTCTTTTTACATTCGGTTAAAACAAATTCTACAGTGTGTTTGACAAAGCACTCCTCTTTAGCAAAGTCTTCTCGACTAAGACCTAGAGAAATTAAAAAATCTTCAACATCTCTGCCACAACAATTCACATCAAACAATACTAATAAATGTATTTTTCGTTCACTAACAGTTAATTCAACACCTGGGAATATGATAATGTTTTGATCCTTTGCTTCATGTTTTAATAAATCTATCCAACCAGCAGTATTATGATCTGTTATAGCAATTACATTTAATTGTTGTTTTTTAACGCTTTTTAAATATTCTGCTGGAGATATATCATTTTTTAAAAAGCATTTACTTGCAGGTGTATGTAAATGAAAATCACATTTATACCATTTTAATCCTTTATAATTCATTTTCCCCCTCCTAATTTAATAAAATTAATTTAATATACCATAAATTTAATAAAAAATCGATTAAAATGGATATAAATATAGAAGATTTTGATTAATAAAAAAAGCATCTAAATTTATTTTAGATGCTTTTTACTTAATAAGTCCATTTTAAGTCCAAAGAATTTAAAATGTCTTATGTATTCTATGTTTATAAGTAATATAAAATTACTCCCACTCAACTTTAAAAAAATTATTCAGTTTTAAACCTATTGATTTTACTAGGTTTTTAGAGGGGTATTTTTTGAAAAAAGGGCTTTTTCTATTGTTTTTTTAAATAAATGGGTGCATTTTGGGTGCAGTTATTTTGATAATAAGACTTGGCAAGAATAGTTTTATTTATCTTCTTCCAATCTATATTCATAACAGTCATCACAAAGATACTCATCGTCCTCTTCATAATAATTTGTACCAACACCATCATAACAACCATCACAACTCTTAGGTGGAATGTACCCACCTATATCAATATATTCTTCTAATTCTTCTTCGCAAACAGATCCCCCTTCACACAATACGAAATCACAGTCAACTTCACCAGTGCCTGAACATGTAGGACATTGACCTCCATCTAAAGCATCAATACCTGTTCCATCGCATTCAGGGCACTCTTTTTCTAAACTTCCTTTACAAAAAGGACAATCAATCATTACTCTAATAATCATTTTAAAATTACCTCCGATAAATTAATAAAATTCATTTGAAACTTTTTTATATTATTTTAGGTTGGGATGCAGACTTCTTAAGAAATCTACAGTAAATAAATCTTTATTATAATTATCATCAACTAACTTATGACAGCTAGGACATAAAAATAATAAATTATTTATATCGTGAATATTGGTATACTCAGGATCAAATCTAGGTCCATTAGGAGAAGCAGCACAGATATGTGCAAGTTCACCTATAAAGACAGCTTTAGCTTCAGGAGCAAGAACGTATAAAGGTTCTTTGTGTAAAGCACATAGTCCTTTTTGAAGAGTAAGTAATTGTTTTTCTGTTTTAGCACTAGGTCTGCCAGGATATCTCATAATTTATTTCACCTCGTTAAGAAATTTTATTAATTGTTTATTTAAATCATTGCTAGTAATTTTTTCTTTTTTAATTTTTTCTTTAGCTTCGGAGGTAACTAATCCATAGCATTTTTGGATAGTTTTACCATTATAACCTTTAGTAGCTTGATCTAAAAGTGGTAAGTTAGAAATGAAACATTTCCCGTGTTGTAAAGCGATCATTGTTTTTTCGCCAGAAAGAGATTTTAAGTTAATATTTTTTAAATTTTCTTCTTTTATATTTTTCATAATTGGTCTCCTTGTTGTAATGTAATTAGGTTTGATTTCTTAAAACTAAAAATATTATAGTATTTTTTATAATTTTTTTTTATGGAAAGTTATATAACAAAAAATTATTTTTTAAGAGTATAATTTTCTAATGCAAGAAAAGCCTCTAAATAAAAGTTAATAAGCTTTTTTGTGGAAGAAGAAATATTGTCGATGGTATAGATTTTTAAAGTTATTTCAGTCAGACTTTTTTGAATAGAATTTTTATAAAAATATTCATCAAACTCTTCTCTTTCTAGATACATACCTTTGCTAATTTTTTCTCTAAGGAACATGTACTCTTTATTTGTGAGTCCAGAATTAAAATCATAATCTTGAGGAGCAATTGAAAAAAAATCATTTCTTATTAATAAAGAGAAAAGGAATATTTTTTCATGTATTTTGTATGGATAATCGTTGCCATGAGAGAAAAATTTTTTTTTTAAGTTTTCAAATTCATTAGCAGACTTAAGGTAATTCTTGTTATAAGAATAATCATTAGGAAAAATATCTTTTATATATTTTAATTCTTCTTGAGTGAATTTAGAATTAATTATAAATTTTTTTACAATGGTTGATATCTTGTTACGGTTAATAGAAAAATTAGAGTTGAAAATTTCGTTATAAACACCTCTGAAATGTTGAAGATATCTTTCTGAAAGTCTTCTATTATGTTTTGTTCTAAAAATAAAAATAAATGTTTCAATTATTAGTTTATTTTTTTTAAATTTTGTTAGTTCATTTTTTTTTACAGAATTTTGATTTTTAAAAAAATTAACTAAAAAATAAAGTTCTTCATCAGGGATAAAAACTTTATTTTTATCTGAAATAAATCGTTTATTAGAACGAGCAGCTTCATTAATATGGAAATAATAAGAATTGTTGAAGTCAGATTCAAGAACAGTATAAATATTTAAATATTCTTTTAAGTATATACTTTTTTCAATGAAAAAAATTAGGTTAAAAAAATCTTTAATAAGATTTGAATCTAAATTATATGAATTTATGGGAGTATCATCTGGAATACAACTAATATATTCTTTCAGAAAATCATCGAAAAAAATAAGTATGTCAATTCTTTTTTTCATATCAGGAATATTTTCTTTTGAAATTAATTTTATACAGGACTGTATAACAATATCACTTCCAAAGTCTTCAATTAAATATAATGATTCTGAAGAAGCGGGGATTATATATAAATATTCTAAACGGTTCTTAATATATTTAAACTTTTCATTTAAAGAATATTCATTATTGAGCATTATATTTCTATATGAAAATTGTTTTAGAAACTCAATATTTTCTGAAGATAAGGAATAAAAATTGTTTACCTTAAAAAAATCTAGATAAAATTTTTTAAATTTAAAAATCTCTTCACCATCAAGGTTAACTTTACAAATAGAAGTTAAAAACTTAGAATTATATTGTCGAGAATAATAATAAAAGCATTCAATAAGTTTAATACGTTCATCAATAGGATAGTTTAAAAAATCAATTGGATAAGAAAAGCTTTCCTTAAAAAAAACCAAAAAGTTTCTATGGATATTAGTAATGGTTTTAGCTATAGAATTAAAAATCTGCAAATCATAAAACGCATCAGTTTCATTAGGAAATGTATTTTTAAAAATTTTTTCAGATAATTTATATAAAGTTTTAGTTGTCATAAAGTCTCCTTTTACATAGGGGGTTATTATTTTATAATAAAAATATTTATCAATCTATATATATACTTTATAACTAAACATTTATCAAGAAAAATTTGATTTCTATGAAAAAATATTGTGAAAATAAAAAATTATTAGATAAAACTAAAAATATTTTTTAAATATAAAAAAAGGTATGGAATATACATACCTCTTTTATTGTTTTTATAATGTACTAAGCAATATCATCATCTCTTTATTACTATTAGGAAATAGATGAGAGTAAGTATTTAAGGTTGTTTCAACCTTTTCATGTCCCAATCTTCTAGCAATAGTTAGAGGATTAACACCTAAATGAATAAGTAAGGATGCATGTGAATGTCTAAGATCATGTATCCTTATTTTTTTTACTCCTGCAATTTTTGAATATTTTTTCATAGCATGTTCAAAAATATATTTAGTATGAGGAATTAATCTTGTATTGGGTTTTGGCTTGTAAAGTGTCTTGAGATAATCTTTTAGTACAGGAATTAACTGAGAAGGCATTTCAATAATTCTTTTACTCTTAGGAGTCTTAGGCTCAGTAATTACATCCTCTTTATTTAATCTCTGATAAGACTTATTAATATTTAAAGTTTCATTTTCAAAATCAATATCTTTTACCTCAAGAGCTAAGAGCTCTCCAACTCTAAGACCACACCAGAATAAAATATTAAATCCTGCATAAGCAGCGGGGTGATCTTTAAGAGTTTCAATAAATAATTTAAATTCTTCTGGAGTCCAGATATTCATTTCCTCAGCATGTTTCTTTCCAATACTTCCAGCTTTATGGCAAGGGTTTTCTTGTAATGAATGAAACTTAATAGCGTAGTTAAAAATAGCTGTAAGTTGATTATGAATAGTTTTAATATAGGTTTGACTATACAGGTTTCCATTACTTGGATTTTTAGCTTTTAAAAGTTCATTTTGCCATTTTCTAATTATAACTGGAGTAATATCACTAAGTTTCATATTCTTAAAAAATGGTAAGATTTTAATTTCAATTATATATTTTTTATTGATGATAGTGTGTTGTCTTAATCTGTGGCTTAAATCTTCTATATAAAGTTCATATAAACTTTTAAATGCCATAGTAACTTCAAACTTGTATTTGGATAAAAACTCCCTTTCATATTCTAGAGCATCCCTTTTAGTTTTAAAACCTCTTTTAAAAGTTCTTAGTCTATTTCCTTGATAATCTACATAGTAGAAACGGGACATCCAAGTCCCGTTTTTATCCTTAGTTGCAGGCATAATTAATCTCCTTTCTCTATTCCAAATCTTTCTAGCAAATAAAGTTTATTAACTCTACCTCTAATTATTAGATAGCCTTTTTCTTTCATTTCTTTATTAATCTCTCTAATTATTTGATAAGCTTTACCATTTCCAATGTTACAAAGTTTTGCAACCTCTTCAACTGTTATCATAGTAGACATAGCAATCCTCCTAATTATAATTTATAAATTTAAAATTGTATTTAATAACTACCTATTCAATTAATTTAATATTATTTTTATTATCAAAATCTAAACTTCTATCAGTTAAAGATTTTTTTAATTCTTTAATATATTTTTCAAATAGATCAATCTCTTTTTCAACTTGAGATATTTGCTTTAAATCCATATTAGATATATTTTTTCTTAATTTTTCAAAGTTTTTATAGTTAACACATTTTTTAGTTTCTTTTTGAATTAAAGGCTCTACTTTATAAACATCATCTAAATCTATTATCTCATCCTTTTGATGTGTTCGTGCTTCAATGAAGCATCTTATATCCTCTACTCTGATAATCTCTAATTCCACAGCATCATAAACTATATTTAAGTCTAAATCTTTACCAGTTAAAAGCTTAACTGCTTGAGTTGAAAGACTTGTAACATATTGGAAACTCTTTGGAAACTTCATATACAAGTCATATCTTTTTAAAAGTTCAGATACTTTATCTTTACTTAATCCAATATTTTCATACCAAGCCATGAAACTACCTTCAGATTTTTTTAATTTCAAAGAATTTTCATAGAGAGCCTTACAAACTTTATATAAAGAGTCAGACATATTTCGGAAGTTCCGAAATATGATGGCTTCGTTTTCAATAACTTCTTTTTTAACCTCTTCTTCGATTTCATATTTTTCAAACTCAAATGAACTTTGATAATCTTCTTGTACTTTTGATTTTAAATTAGCTAATGCTTTCATAGTA
>CAMTIW010000084.1 GCA_947072665.1 uncultured Fusobacteriaceae bacterium
TCTAAATTTTGAATCATATCTATTAACTTTTCCATTTCTTTCATATAAAACTCCTTGATAAAAAAAGAGACCACCCCTATCTAATCATTTTTAGTGATTAGATAAGGGCGGTCACTGACTCATACTCTTATTCCAATTCTATGTAATTTAAAAGTTTCTAAAAATTTCTTTATAAATCAGTTGCCTATTGGTTTACTTGTATTTATAAATAATAGTATCTTTTAAATATTTTATATAATCTTAAATTTTATTCATTAGCTCCTATTATCTTTGTTGGCGCTATTGAATAAAGTATCTTTCCATT
The DNA here is from genome assembly GCA_947072665.1 of uncultured Fusobacteriaceae bacterium. Taxonomy (GTDB): domain Bacteria; phylum Fusobacteriota; class Fusobacteriia; order Fusobacteriales; family Fusobacteriaceae; genus JAGNZR01. The sequence goes on from CAMTIW010000084.1 coordinate 305, forward strand.
CATTTCTTTTGTTACTTGTATAGAAACTTTTCCATCTTTTTCTAAGTTTTCCCCAATTTCTCTTAATAAACTTTCAATTTTTTTACTAAATTTTTTCATTTCATCCCCCTTTATTTAACACAAGGTATTTTACGAGAATGAGTCTACACTATAAAAATTAAAATTGCAAGTTTTATTTATATATATCTATTGAATTTCTTTTTTCTAATAGCTTTGCTTTTATATATCCTAACTTTTCTTTTATTTTTTTAGCTTTTGGATCTTTGGATAATCCATCCAAATTTAATAATAAAAAATCTAACTTTCTAAATTCTGACGATAATAATAATTTATTGTAAAATTCATTTATTTTCAAATCTTTTTCATAGTTTTTTTTAATTTTTATCCCATAATTATTATCTCTAAAAAATACGTTCATTATCTTCTCTTTATCTGGGAATAATAACTCTTTATATTTTCCTATTAATAAAAAACTACTTTTTAATCTATTACATGCAAAACAAGATAAAACTAAATTTTCCATCTTCCCTGCTTCTGAAGCTTTAAAAAAAGAAGATTTATTTATAAAATGATCTACTTCCATATAATTTCTTGGCATATTAAGCAATGATGCTCCACAATATGAACATTTATAATTATATATGTTATAATATTTATTTTTATGCTTTTCTTCTTTTACTATATCGTATAAATCAATTGCTCTTGGATGCTCTTTTCTTATTTCAGATAAAAGTTGGCTTTTCTTTACTTTTATCAACTCAAAACTTTCACAATATGTTGTGTTTCTATAATCATTTTTATCCATTTATTATTACCTGCTTTAATTCTTTAAATTCTTCAATTAATTTATTAATATCTTTTATATTTAACTCTGAATAAACTTCTGCCCCTTCTAAAGATAAAGAAATTTTTTCAATTAATAGTTCATCTATTGTTTTTTCTTCTTTAAATTTACTTAAAATTTCTCTAGTCATGAGTATTTCATTAATTTTTTTTGTTATTACATTATTTAAAACATCTTTATAATATTCATCTATTGTCTCTTTTATATTCTCTTTATTATATTTTTTTATAATATCATAATCATTTTCTTGTTTATTTTGGCTTATTACAATTGTTTCTATAAATGGTAATATTTTTTTTAAAATTATTTTAAATTGTTCTCCTGTAAATCTTTCTCTTGATTCTGATTCTAAATACAACGCTGAATCTATTATCAATAAATTTATATTGTTATTTTCTATTTCTTTTATTAACTTTTTATAATTATACGTATCATCAAACTCTATTTCCATATAATTTATTTTTATTCTATCATTTTCATATTCATCTAGACATCTTGATATTTCTGGATCAGGTAAATCATCAACGTATAACATCTTTATATCTTTAATCATTCTTCACTCCCTAATGTAAATTCCATATGAAACCCCTTATTTATTGCATTAAAATCATTTGATACATTCCCAATATATTTTATCTCTCCTGTTGTCTTTTTTATAGTATTATTTGTTATCCACATTCCTAACCCATGTCCATCTGTCCTTGTTGTTTCATGCACATTTAATATTCTCATAGGTTTATCACTATATTTTTTATGCAATCCTTTTCCATCATCTTGATATATAACATTTAACATATTTTCTATTTTTTCTATTTTAATTTTAATGTTAATTAAATCCTTAATTTTATTTTGTTGAAAACTATTTAGTATCAAATTATCAAAAATCACCTTTATAATATCTTCAGAGCTATTAAATAATATTTCTGAATCAATAATAAGTTCTATATTAAGTTTTCCATAATCTCTTTCCCATATTTTTTTTATATTATATAAATTTTGATAAATATTTAATCTTTCTTCTTTAAATTTATTCTTTTTAACATCTTGTAGTAAAGTCCCTACAAATAAAGACATCTTTTTATTTATTTTATCACTATTAATTAACATTTTAGGTACATTATATGCTGCTTTTTTTTGATTTTCAGGTTCTTCTAATTTTCCCCAAACATTATGTTTAATTAATGCTTTTTTTAAATTTTCACAAACATTATCTATTATATTTCTATCATTTTGTATATCGTGAGCTATTGAAGTAGCTTTTAATCCTACTGTCGAAAATACATTTAGTATTCTTGCATCATATTGAAAGTTTTTTTCAGTTTCTTTTAATCCTTCCTTATATTTTTTTTCTCTTGTTTTTAAATTTAGAATTTCCTCTATTAATTTTATTTTTTCTTTTTCTTCCAATCTATCAATATTATTAGGATTTTTTAATATCTTTTTCAAAATAATTTCTTCAGTTATTTCTTCCAAAATATTTTTTTTGTTAACTTCTCTTATTATTTCTTGTCTATATTCTTCAAATTTTTCCAAAACAACTTCTATTATTTTCAAAAAATATTCATAATATTCATTTTCTTCAAATCCTTGACGATTTGATAGATCTCTTAACATATAATTTTCATTTTTATCTATTTCTATTTTCCCTGAGATATTATTTTCTCTAACTTTCCAATCTCCTGTTGGATGAGTTGCAGCAGCAGGTGATTTTCTAGCTCTTACACCTAACCCTATCCAATCCTTACTTCCGTCATACGAAGATATACTAAAAAAATTTCTATACAATCCTATTCCTCCATCATATTTAGATGGAATTTTTATATATTTATATAAAAATTTATTTGCATCATTGTCTGTAGCTGATATTCCAAAATAAAATTCACCATTAAAATTTCCTATTCCTTCTAATACATCTTTTAATTCTTGATTTTCTGTTTCATTATCTGAAAATTCAGTATAAATATCTACAACTTCTTTATAACTTTTATGGTCTCCATTATAATATTTTTTTATTTCATCTAAAAATTCATCTGACGTTATAACACATTCTAGCTTTTTATCAACAGCAGAATACTTAAATTTTATTATACTTAAACAATTTTCACCAAATTTTGGTTTATCATAAAATTCTTCTATTTCATATTTTTCTTCTTCGAATTCAATAGTTATTTTCATAACAATATTTTTAAATGTTCTAGATAAATATTTTTTTAAAGTAGTAATACTTCCCTTTGTCCATTTATCTCTTAAATCACATATTTTAACTTGTGTTCCTTCTTTATATTTTTGTTCATCAATTATTTTATAATCATTATTAACCCAATCTGTTTCCCAAAATACTGCAGAATCTTTTTCTGTTTTTGAAATTATTTTAACATTTTTTCCCAATCTTGCTAATGCAAATCTACCTATTCCTTTTGAACCTGAATAGACTCTTTGTTCACCATTTTTATCACAAAATAAATATTCATTTTCTTTAGTACTTTTCCCAATATGCATCCATTTTCTTTCTATATCATCAATATTCATACCTTTACCATTATCCAATAATATTAATTCTTTTTTTAAAAATTTTATTTTTAATTCTGTTGCTCCTGCATCAAAAGAATTTTTAACAAGTTCTAATATTGCAGACTCTTTATTCGTAAAGTTTTGAACTCCTAAAAGTTCAGCTATTGTACTATCTTCTATTTCGTATTTCAATTTTTTCAAACAAATACCCCCTTAAAAATTTTAAAACCAATAATCATTAATGTCTTTTGCTGTTATTTTTAATGTTTTTCCATTTGCATTTTTACCTATTTTCTTGATATATTCGAAACATTCTTGACTTTCAAGTATTGTTTTTGCCTCTTGGAGTTCCATATCCTTTTTTTTAATTATATATATGCCTGAATATGGAATATAGTCTTCATTTAAAATATAACTTTCAACTCTCTCTGTAATCATAGATGATAATATTATTTTTTCTTGATTTAAATGCTGAAGTGCTTGACTTCTTCCATATTCAAACCATTTTGCACCCTTATCTTTATTTCTATTGTTTAATTTTTCAAGATTATTATTTAAGTATTCTTCTGCCTTTGGAAAATTACTATTAAACTCTTCTAACGAATATCTCTCTAACCTATTTTCTATATATATATATGGAAATATTATATATTCTTCTCTAGTTTTTTTTATTCCTAAAGGACTTGCTCCTCTTTTTAAAATATTTTTCTCTACTTGCATATTATTTAAATAAACATAACTATCGTCTTCTGTATAATTTTTCAATACATATGCTTCATTACATAATGTTGCTACTCCCATTGCAGCATTAAAATAATCCCCAAATCTCTTCGTGCCTGAAGTTTCAATTTCTTCAAAAGTCCATTTTCCCGCTAATTGATCTTTAGATATTTTTATTTTTTTATTGTTTTCTATATCTCGATAGTTAAAATAATTTTTATTCTTACCTTTATCGCAAACAATTATAGCAGATGTTGTTAATGCATTTTTAAAAAGTCTATAAGATTTGTAATCAATTACTTTGATTAACGAAGGTAATATAATTTCTCTTAATTTTTCTCCAAAAACATTTTTAAATATACTATTTGGAATTAAGTATCCAAATTTACCTGTTTCAGATAAACATTTTAAACTTTCTTCTATAAAAGAATAACAATAATCAAATTTCCCCTTTTTACAAGAACTATATTTTTCTTTCAATTCTCTTCTTATTTTTGGAATTATTTCTTTATATGATATATATGGTGGATTTCCAACAATATAATCAAACTTTATTTCCCATTTTAATTTTAAAGTATTTTTATTTATAAGATTCCATTTTACATTTTCTATTCCATATTTTAAAGCTACGATATCTAAAGTTACTAAACATGTTTTATAATGTTTCTCATCTAATTCTACTCCATATATATCTGTTTCTAATCCTTTTTTTATCTCTTCTAATGATTTTTCTTTTTTTAAATTTTTTATATATCTTTCAACTATAACCTTTAAAATTCCACCATCCCCACAAGAATTTTCAAGTATTTTTTTCCCAAACAAATTTTTCTTATATCCTACGTAATCTAAAAGTTCTGTAGCATATTTATCTGGAGTGAATATTTGGCATTTATCTATTATTGATTCTTGCTCCAACATTATGATTTCCACTCTCCTTTTTGAGTTATAATTTTTTCTTTTATATTATACTATATCTACCATCAAATTGCTATAGCTTTTAATATAGTTATAAAAGCCTTCATATCTCATGTTTTCTCACTGTCAATTATTAATAAATATGATAAATCATAAATATTAAACATTTTCTTTAAATTTTTGAGAAAAATATAACAACACTTAATATTAAAGTTATTTTAATTTTAGAAATATTCTAAATTTTCTAGAGCTTTTTATTTTTTATTTATGTAATGAAGATTTAAATTGTTTAAAAAACATTTCAAATAATTCTTCATCATCTTCTAATTCAAATATAATTTTACCCTGAATTTTTTTATTTATATTTTTTCTGATAAATACCTATTTATGTCTTGCAATAACGACTCAACTATTTTGATCTTTACCTTAGTTCTATTTTCCAACTCTAAATCTTCACTTGCTTTTAGTGCTAAACTTATATTTTGAGTTAAAACCAATTTCTTATGATACTCCCCCATTTTTATTATTATTTTATTATATAGATAAAATATTGTTCCTGAAATAAATTCAATAATTAATCCTACTCCTGTTATTAAGAATCCTGAAGTTGTTTTTTCTTTATAAGAAAAATATAGCCCAAAACATAATATTATAAATCCTATAATAGATATAATAATTGCTACTATAACCCTTTTATTTGCTTGCAACTTAGTTTGATCATTATAAGCATTTAATTGATATATATATTTATTTTTATCATATTATTAGAAAAATCTTTATCTAAATCTTTTATAAAAGTATCCGTATTTAATTTATCTACAATTTTCTCATTAACTTCTATATATTTATACTTTTTCTTTTTTCCGTATATAAATTATCTTTTCCTATATTCAACTTAAAACTCTCTAACTCCTCTTGAATTATATTTAATTGATTTAAACTTTTTATTTTATATATTCATTTATAAATTTTAAAACTTTTTCTTTTTGTTTTTCGCTTAATTCACTCATCTCTTTGCTCAACTCAGTTCCAGTATACGAATGATTAATTTTATTTCCATCTCCCACAATAATATGACCGTTGTTATTGTTGCTTTCAATATTCCGTTGATTTCTACATTCTTCTAATTCTTTTTTTAATCGTTGAATTTTATTTTCCATTTCAATTATCTCTGTTCTTATATTTGGTGGTAATTTTTCTAATTCTGAAAGCTTATAAAACTTTTGTTTTTCTTCAGTTGTTAATTCTAAAGCATTCAATATTTTCTCTTGGCTACTTAAAGTACCATTTAACTTTCCCTTCTCTATTTCCGAAATAAAAGTATGAGATAAATTTGTTTTATAAGAAAGTTGTCTTAATGACAATTTTCTTTCTTTTCTTTTTAGTTTTAAGTAATCTCCTGCCTTCATGACACACTACCTTTGTTTATTTTATATATTCATTTATAAATTTTAACACTTTCTCTTTTTGCTTTTCACTTAATCCATTCAGCTCTTTACATAATTCAGTTCCATCATATGAATGATTAATTTTATTTCCATCCCCTACTATGATATGACCATTATTACTATTATTCTCAACATTCAACTGATTTCTACAATCATTTAATTCTTTTTCTAATTTCTTAATCTTATTTTTTACTCTTTGAGGTAAAATTTTCTCATCGATCAGTTTATACAACATTTCTATTTCTGTATTAGTTAATTTTAAAGCTTTAGATAATTCCTCTAATACATCATCAGATGGAGGATTATTAAGTTTATTATTTTCTATCATAGAAATATACGATCCTGATACGCTTGCTTTTTTACCAAGTGCCCTTGTCGATAACCCTAGCTCTTCTCTTTTAATTTTTAAAAATGCACCATATTCCATATTATATAAAACCTCCTCTAATCATATAAATATAATAATACATATACAAACAAATGTTAAGTGTTTATTCAACAATTTAGAAAAAAGTGTTCAAAAATCATTTGACAATTCTTTCAATAAATTATATAATCAACACGTTAAATAAACACTTATCAAAAGGAGGACTAAATTGAATTATAATAATTATCTTTTAGAATATATTACCCATGCTTTAAAGACAAAAAATATTTCTCAATCAAAACTTGCTAAATCCATTGGTACAACTAGGAGTGATATCTCTATTACTTTAAAAAATTTACATTTAGGAAAAAGCATCACAACAAAAAAATTATTTAAAATTCTAGATGTTTTGAAGATAAACTTCCTCTTAAAAGATAAATAACTATTTATTTAACTTTATTATATTAAAAATTCTATAATAATATTTTTTAGAGGGGGATATTTGTCAAATTTATTCTATTCTTTTATTTTAATTATCATTGTTAAATTAATTACAATTTTTGCTATTGAAAAAAAATCATCAAAATTAGTATACAACTACTTATTAAATAAATACAAAGGAGATAAAAATGAATAATAGTTTTTTAATTACTCTTTTAGCTTATCTTTTTATTGAAATTATTCTTTATCTTAAATATGAATATAAAATAAAAAAATTATCTAAGAAAATAAAAGGTGAATAATAGGGGGGGAAATGAGAACCGAGAGTAGCAATTCTTTAAATCTTGAAAGATCTATGAATTTACAATGCCATATTATGACTTTTGAAGAAGCTTTAAGGAATGCAAAGGTTATTGATAACCTAGATGATAACAGAAGAAAAAAGATGTTCGGCTTAATGAAGTGGTTAGAAGATATGAATATTAACTTTAATAAAAAGTTAGATATTATTTTACAAATGAATGATCTGAAAGACTTAAAGTTTAAATTAGAAAAATTAAAGTTAGAACAATTAAGCTTCCAAGAGAAATTTAAAGAAAAGTTTGAGCTTATAAAATCAGATGAACTTTATTATGAAGAGTTAGATGATGAACTAAGAGAGTATTTAATAAACTATGCTATCAAGTGTAGAGAAGAATTAAAAATTGAAAACTCTAAAATTGAAACAAAACTTATTTTGGAAAATAAAAAATGCAAAAAATAAAAAAAGGCAGGTATACACAACCCACCAATTCTTTCGCAGGAATATTATAGTGTATACCTCCTAAAATTGCAACAAAAATTTTAAGGAGGTTTTTTTATGGGAATTAATATAGGAGAACAAAACATGAACTTTATAAAAAAAGATGATTTAGATAATTTTTCACATTTACAAATACCAAGATTAGTATGGGAACTTTTTCTAAAAAAGAAAATAGATCAATCTACTTTTAAAATATATATTGAGTTCTTTGATCGAATCAAAATGTCAGCATCTAATGATTGGTTTGATGATGATGGAAACGTTTATATTAAATATTCATATGATGAATTAAAAGATATTTTAGGACTTAAAAGTGATGGTACTATTGCCAACTCTTTAAAGTTATTAAAAGAATTGAAATTGCTTATCCAAGTTAAAGGTTTTAATACATCTAGTATTTTCTATTTAACAAATATTTTACAGAAAGATGTTAGAACTAAAATTAAAGAAAAACTACAAGAACCTAATAAAATTAACAGTTCTTCTAAAAAGAGAAGTACAGTTCTTCAGAAAAGTGGAGAACAGTCCTCTAAAAAATTAGAGGCTAATCATATTTACTTTAATCATAATTACTCTAATAAAATCATGAATCAAGATGTACATGATTTATTTGAAAATATATTTAAAACACTAGATATTAATTTTACAACTACT
>CAMTIW010000085.1 GCA_947072665.1 uncultured Fusobacteriaceae bacterium
AAATACTCCTACCTCTCCTTGTAAATTTAATGCTGGAATATTTAAAGTGAAATCTACAGTTCCACTATTAACACTTCCATTTTTTGTTCTATAAATTGTAAATGTTTCATTAAAATTATCTCCGTTCCATTTTTCTAATTTAAAATAAAGACGCTGTGTGCCACCATCTGATGGTGTTGGGATTCCTATAGATACTTCTCCATTTGAATATATATAATCTTTTTTATATACATCTCTCTTTGCTATGATTGATTTAGTAGAATCAAACACACTATAGTCACTTTTAGTATCTGATATAAGTATACTAGTTCTATCTACAAAAGCTAATTGCCATATCCATTCATCTCCTGTTGCTTTTACAGAAAATCCATCAAAAGTAACTAGATTCTGATGTGCTATATTTCCTTCTAGTAAATCTACAAAAGCTAATTTAGTTTTTGCATTTTCTAATGTCACTTGAACTTTTTTTGTTACTTCTTTTTTAGCCTTATTTAAAGTTACTGTATTTTTATTTACTAAACTATTTCCAATATATCCTTTCATTATTATTTGTTTATTTATTATTGCTGAATCATTTAAACTGGTTACTCCTAATTTAAATTGATTTCCTTTGTATCCTATTTTTAAATTTGTTCCATCTACTATTAGCTCTCCTTCTCCTGTTCCATTCATCACAGGAATTTCAACTTGTGAGGCTACTCCTGTTCCTTCTAATACTATTTTTGTAACATTTTTATTTAATAATGTAGCTCCTTCATATACTATATTAGCATTAGTTACATTTAATATATCTGGTGATATTCCTATTGTATTTCCTATTATTTCATAACCTGATATTTCTTGGTCTAAACGAAGATCTATTTTACTTTCTTTTACATGAATTTCTCCTGTATATATTTTCTCTATTTTTCCACTCTTATCATCTAACCCAACTATATAAACAGAATCTCCTATTAAATCTTTTTTTAAGATTTTTAATTTTTTTTCTATTTTTTCTACATTTACTATATTCATATTTTTTAAACTACGTCTTTGCTTTAATAAGCCTATCAAGGCTTTCCCTTTGCTTGTATCACTACTTATTATTTTTTGTTTAGAATCCACAGCATAATATGCTAATCCCATAGTTTGTGGAATATCAAATTCTAAATACTCACCATTAACAATTCCACATATTGCTATTGGTGTAACTTTTTTTACAGAAATATTCATTTCTGCTTTTTCTCTCTTTTGTTTTGTTTTTATAGTAGGTACCTCTACTTTAGGATTATCTAATACCATTTTATTGGGAATTTCAATATTCGCAAATAAAATTGATGTAATTAAAATAAGAATTAAAGTTAATTTTTTTAACATTCATTTTCTCCTTATTATTTTTTATAAATAAATTTCAATTCCATTTTTATTTCTAAAAATGAAAACATCTTTTGTAGCATACAAAAGATTATCCTTATCACTAAACTCTTTTAAACATTTTCCCGCTTTATAAAAAAAGAATTTTTTCTGCTGAACTTCACCTAAAATAAACTCTCCTAGAACAGTGAATTCTAAAAAATTACCTGCTATAATTTTTTCTCCTCTACTATTTAAAAATATATACTCTCCTGAATTATCATCAATACTTATAAAATAATCTTCTTTTCTTAATAAAATATCGAATTCTTTTGATTTATTATCATTATAAATATTTTTTATAAAATATTTATAATTTTTAGCCAAAATAATAGTCCCATTTCTTTCTTCTCCTATCTCATCATATAAAGCTTTTAATCTAACGTTTCCAAAATTATCTAGCATTCCAAATTTATTATTTTCCATATAAATAATTTGATTATCTTTTAATCTTTTCATATATTTTGTTCTTATTAAAGTTTTATTTAATATGAAATCATACAAAATACTTTCATATTTTCTAGTTATCAAAATAGTCCTATCTGATAAAATTTGTATTTTATCTGTATTTTGAGTTATAAAAACAGTATTGTTTTCTTTATTAATAATTTTTATATTTTCCCCATCCTTTACAATAACATATTCATTCTTAAAAAAAGTTCCACCGTCATATTGTGGGGATATTAAAATTTTACCTTTATCTGATAAATAACCAATCTTTGAAGTTTTTGTATCCTTTACTGGAATTATTTTATCCGATACTAACCCAAAATCATAATCATTATCTATCTCCACTATTTTTTTAGTTTCAACATTATACAAATATTTACTATCAAAAAGAAATAAATAACTTCCTAATTTTTTATATTCTTTATATGGCAATCTGATTATTTCTACACCAAATTTATTCATTATTTTTTTATTAAATTTTGAATCCTCAACTAAAAAATTATTTTCATTAATTGTCTCTAAAAAATTATCCTCACTATTTTTTATAAAAGATAAATTTTTTAAATCATAAAAAATTATATTATTTTGTTTATCTTTATAAATTAACGTATCCTTATTACAAAATAACACTTCTTTCACAAATCTTTTTATTTCAATTTTATTATTTTCTCTTTGAAAATCAATTTTAAAAAAAATAATTGTTACAAATACTAATATTAAAATTATTTTTATTTTCATTTATTTTTTAAAGTCTCCTCTTCACCAATAATTTTTCCATATTCTCCCACTATAAGAGGAACATATCCAACATATTCACCTTCTATAATATCTGTATTTAGTCCCATTTCTAAAACATTCTTCTTTTTAACAAAAGCATAAAATTTTATTAGTTTCTTTTTATACTGTACAACATACTCTTTTTCAGACTCTTCCATTGTATATTTGTCAATTTTTAACCATCTTTTTCTATTTGTCATTAATCCTGTTTCTGGAAAATTAAAAATTAATTTTTTTCCAAAATCCTCTTCTGTATCTGTTGAAATTTCAAGAGTACCTTCTCCAACAATATAATCATCTATAATTCCATTTGTATTAACCTCTTGAAATCGTATAGGTTTATATATTTTTATATCAATCTCAGAAAAAGAAAAGGTACTTATCATTAAAAATAAAACTGAAATTTTTTTTATATTCATATATTTCTCCTCTTAAATTACTCATCAATAATAACCGTCATAAAAACTTTTCTTTTATATTCTCCATCATTTGAAATTTTATCTCCTTGAATTTTCACATAATTATTCTTCATAATTCTAGAATTTATATATTTTGGAGAATAAATAAATGTATCTGCATTCCCATCATTATCAATATCAATCTCTGTTTCACTATAATGTAGTCTATACCAATTTAATTTTTCAGGCTCTTTATTTAACTCGATATCAAATGGTACCTTTACTTCTTCATTACCAATAATTAAAGCATCTATATCAATATCAGTTAAAATTTCTAAAGGTACAAATACCTTTATTTTTGATTCAAGCATTACCGTATATGTTTTTTCTAATATTCTTTTTTCAGTTTCATTTTCTTTATCTTCTGTGGAGAGAGCTGGGATTAAAGGTATCATCGGAGTTTTTAAATTATTTCCATTTTCTTCCCCTTCAACATTAGGTTTTTTAAATTCTGCTGCATTTATATTAATAAATAAAAGTGAAAGTATTATAATTAATTTTAAAGTTTTCATATATTTCTCCTATTATCCACCAACTATAAATTTTTGACGAATATTAATTTTTTTATTTAGCACCGCTTTATTTACAGACTCTAAATTATTTTCATTTATAATAAAATAGTATTCATACACACCTACCTCAAGTTTATTTTTTAAAACTTCTATTTTAAAATTAGCCTTAGTTTCAGGTTCTAATATAATGTTTTTAGGACTCACTTTCAATAAATATTTTATTTTTTTATTATTTATAGGTTCAAGTAAAAAAGAATATTCTTTTTTACTTGATGAATCATTATAAACTTCAAAACTTTTCTCTAATATTTTTTGTTCTCCTTTTTTCTTAACTAAATCAAAATCTAAACTATCTAATGTAAAACTATATATACAAGATACACTTAACATAAAAATCATCATTATTATTCTTAGCATTTTTCTTCCTCTCAAATTTAATTTTTTCCATATCTATTTGTTTCTTGTAAAACTATTTTTTCTTTTCCTAATTTAAATACCCATTTATTTTTATTGTCATCTACTTCATAATAAGCAAGAGCAACTTTCTCTTTGAAATTTGGCAAGAATATTTTATTTCCTGAATATATTAATTCTACTATATATTCTTTATTGAATAATCCACTTACATCAAACTCACCATTATTATCAGGAGTAGTTATTTCTATTATATTTCCATTTAGATCTTTTATATATATTAACATATCATCAAAAACTTCTAACTTTTCTTCTTTTGATAGATTATAGTTTTTATCAAATTTAACTACTCCACTAAGAGTGGTTAATGCTTTTATTGGAATATAGGCATATATCGTAGAACTAGCATTTCCTCTTACTATAATAATATTTTTATCTAAACTATATGAAGGTTTCTTTATTCTTATATTCAAGTTATGGTCTATTCCATTAGAAACACCTAAAAATAATCCTTTTCCTTTAGAATTGGTTATAATTTTTTTATTTCCAATTTCAACTTCTACTCCTTCTACAGTTTTTTCTCCTGAATCAAATTTATTATTATCATTGCTATCAACAAATGTAGTTATACTAACTCTACTTACTTCCATGTCTTTAAGTGGGTATGTTACATCCTTCAAATCTATAATTCTATCTATTCCTGCTTTATAGGACTGTTCTCCATTTTTATTAACATTACTTTCAAATTTAAACCAATTATCATAATTAATTGAAAAGTTAAAAGTTATTTTTTCTTTATATGCTTGAGAATAAGCAGCAGATAATGAATAATTTAATATTCCTATTCCATTATTATAGGCATTAAATGAAACTTCATAAATTTTTCCAGATTCACTCCATTTATTTTCAAGACTCAATGTATAATTTGAAAAGCCATTATAATAGGTTCTCATTAGATATTCATCTTCCATTTTGTTATCTTTATCTTTTTTCAGTTCAAAGGTATTCAAAAAATTTTTAAAACTTTTGCTATAATTCACCCCATATTTTGCTGATGATTCTACACCAATTTTTTTATATAGTCTTTTATATGAATAATTCAACTCTAAATCACTAGTTAAATCATATGTTATCTCTTCATTAAATTCTTTTTTTTCATCATAAAAATTTCCATAGTTTACATATTCTGATATTACTTTAAAATTATAAAAATTTGTTTGATTAAGAAAATTGTATTTATAACGTTGATTATAATTTTTACCTCTTTCTTTTATGTCTGAAAATGTCTTTTCTCCTAAAAGTTTAAAGGTATAATTTAAAGTTTTATATGTATTATTATAAATACTTTCTATTCGTCCAATATTAAGTATTTTATAATCATCACCTATATTTTCATATTTTCTATCATACCCCATTCCCAGTGTAAAATAGTCAGTTACTCCATAATAAACATTACTTTTTAAATCATATCCTTTGCTCTCTAAATTTTCATCTAAATAAAAATCATATTCTATTTCATTCTTATTTTGTAAATTATAATCTTCTGTTGTTTTTATTTGTTTTTCTTCAATTCTTCCATCTGAAGAATAAATTTTTAAAGTATATGTCTTGTCTCCTCTTATTTCATCTGAATTAAAAATTACTTCTCCATTTTTTTCATCTTTCAGCTGAATTACTGTTCCCATATAAATTAATTCAACTCTAGAGCCTAAAGGTACATTTTCTTTAATTATAAAATTTTTCCCTTCCTGATAGTAATTTTTATCTTTTCCAAATCTAACACTTGTTTTCCTATGATACTCCCCTGCTAAAGAGTTTGTTCCCTCAAGAGTATGCCCGCCTATTAAATCAGGATACTTTAAATTTAAAGTTTCTATTTGATTATCTTTAAAATTATAATTTCCAGTAAAATCTCCATATAATAAAGGACCTTGATATTCAAAATTTCCAATCCAATCTGATTGAAATTTATTTTCATTTTCATACTTAGAATAACTTTTTTCTAATCTTAATCTTGCATATCCCAATTCAAAAAGTTCTCTTTTGTTTTTATAAAGAATTATATTTTTTTTATCTTTTAATTTATCTTCCTTATTATTCACAATTAATGCTATATCTTTTGGCTCATAAAATGATAAAATCATATTAATTATCTGAGTTTCTTTATTTATATTTATACTTTCTAAAAAAATATTTTTAAAAATATCCACATTTAAATATAAGTCTTCATTTTTTATAAAAAACTTATTTTCTATATTTATTTCTTTATCATCTTCAGCAATTAAAGCCTTTTTATCTTTTAAATTTAAAGTAACTTGATTTAATGAATTCCCTAATTTTAAAACAATCTTATCTTTTCCCCAACTATAGTTTGTAAATTTTATACTTTCTAAAAATTCTTTTAATGAAAAATAATATTTACCATCTTTATACTCAACCTCATAAATATAATTTCTAACACTTCCATTAACTTTTAATGTATACAATTGTTCTTCATCCAGTTCATTTTTGTTTGATAATATAGCATATTCTTCTTTTGAAATTATTTTTTGATTCAATAACATATCTAAATTTTCCTGTGATTCTTTAGAAAAACTATAATTTGTAAATATTATTAATAATAAAATTACCAACATTTTTAAATTTTTTTTCATTTTATTTAAAACTCCATATTTTCACCATCAATTAGTATTTGAAGTTTTCCTCCTTTCTCACAATTTAAATTAATTTTTTCTTGATCTTCAAGTACAATTTTTCTAACAAAATTTAATTCATTATTTTTTTTATCTTTAAAAAAAACTTCTCCTCTAATCCTCCGTTTACTCAAGTTAATAATTTCAAATTCACTTTCTTTTTCACTTACTTTTAATTTTGGTTTTAATTCACCTATATATCCCCTAATTTTTAATTTTAACTCTGTCATTAAATTAATTTTTGAATTAACATTATTTTTAAGAATTTCTTTTATAATTAAAACTCCAAAATACTCTTTACTTTCCTTATTTTTAGGAGCTATTATATTCAACTTTATTTTTTTACTTTCTTTAGGTTTCAATCTTATGCTCTTGGGATAAACTTCTCCCCATTGTACTAAAGAAGGCTTATTTCCATCATTTTCTAAATAACATCTGTATAAAATCTCTTCACTTGTCTTATTAAAAATATTATATTCAACATACCCATCATTAGTATCTATTCTTTTATCAAAAAAAGTAGGATATATATTTAAATATCCAAAGCTTATACTATTAATTAGTAATAATAATAACAATACTTGTATTTGTCGTTTCATAATTTCTCCTTAGAAAAAAAAGGGATTAATATTATAATCCCTTTTTATATAACTCTTTTCCTGTTGAAACATTATATAGTACAATAACTCCTTTTTTTGGAAGTTCTTTTACATCTAGAGGAATATTTTTTAATTCTATTCTGTTTTTTTTAGCTATACTTGTTAAATTTCCTGAATTATAAATAATATTCTCATTTTCATCTAAAATTTTTACTCCAAAAAATACTCTCTTAAATGAATTATTAATCATTTTCAAACTTAATTTATTTTGTAATTCTTTAACAATTTTTAGTTCTTCAACTTTTATATTATTTTTTAAATTAGGATTTCCTACATAGCCTGTAAGCTCTCCTTCGTAAGAAATAACAGTAGTTGCACACATATTAACTGTCCCATTTAAGTCCTTTGAAATTGTTGGAACTACAATTGGTTTAGAATATAACGTGCACAGATATTCACCCTGTGGTGTTTCTTTTGGTGCTTTTACAAAAACCTTTAATTTTGCTGTAGAGCGAGGCTGTACTGTAAGAACTTTAGGATAATATTTTACCCATTTACTCATATCATTTTTAGTTTTTGAATCCTTAAAAACTATCTTATATCTAATTGGATTTAATGTAGTATTTGTATAAGTAAATTCTTTAAACCCACCCTCTCCATCAATTCTTTCATCAAAATATAAGGGTGAATAGTTAAAAGCGAAACCAACTTTAAACAAACAAACAATTAAAATAAATAATAACACTCGTTTCAAATTAACCTCTCTTCACTCTTGAAAGCACTAAATTATAACTTACCTATGCTATTGTAGCAACTTTAAAATTTAGTACATTCATATTTCCAAGAGTTACATTTTCATTTATTGTATTTTCAACTGTTATAGTTGCTTGCACCGTTCCTGTTTTACTAGTAATAGTTTTATCTGTAACTGGATCAAATGTTAGTCCATAATTTAATGTTGCAACTTTAGTTCCTTTACTACTATTAAACTCTTGAGTTGATTGTCCTAAACTAGCACTCAATGATTGTTTATCAGCAACTAACATCTCAGAATTTCCTTTAGTTATTGTAAAAGCAGATGTTTTTGTTGCAACTTGACCTGGTATTAAATCTCCAAAATTAAAAACCATAGAATCTGTATTTTCATCACCATCAACAACTACTTTATATTGTGACTCAAGCTTCACAATTTTTGCATTTACGCTAACAGGAACATCTACATTCCCATTTGTTCCTATAATTGCTGCAAAAGATGTCATAGACATAATTGAAAGTGTTAATAAAATAAATTTTTTTCTCATAATAAATCTCCTCCATTACTATTGTTTTATAAACTAATACTTAGTTACTAATTTGTTAGAAACTAATGCTTAATTTGTAATAGAATAATATCATCTTTAGACTCCTTTTAGTCATACCCATATTTATTTATTTATTTTTAAAAAAATATGTATATATTAATAATTGCTATATTTATGAATTTAATACATTTTTATAATCAAGATTATTAAAAACATAAAATTTACAACTAAACAAAAAAATGTTATAATAAAAAATAAATATATGTTTTATAACATTTATTTTCTTTCTTTAAAAAATTATAATTTTTTTATTAATAATTATATTATTTTTCATCTCTTAAACCAAACAAGTCTTTATTTTTGTATTAC
>CAMTIW010000086.1 GCA_947072665.1 uncultured Fusobacteriaceae bacterium
GGGGCGCCATTAAATAGCGACTAAATCACTTTAAAAGTGACTAAAATAATAATGAGAAACACTGAAATATTACACTTAAAAAAATGGGTGAGATTTCAGTGTTTTTTATTTAAAAAATTGAATTTAGTAAATTAACTAGAAAAATATTAAACCAATTTGAATATTTTTCTATGAATTTTACAGCAAAAATTGTTGATGAAAAGGTTGTATATCAATCGCTGCATCAAGTATATTTAAGACTTGTGAAATTAATATATTTTAAAATTTTTTATGCTAATTCCCATGGAAATAAAGATAAATATTATTGCAATGTTATTGAATTGTATAATAAATGGGCAGAATGATTCCATGCAAAAAAGAAAGAAGAGGAAGAAGCTGTAAAACATCTAAAAAATGCTAGAAATAAAGCCGGAAAGTGCGATAGAGAGCTACTAGGATAAATTTGACAATTAAACGTAGAATATGTCGTGATTTATTAATTCAATCAGAATGATTGTGGGAGTGATGCAAAATGTGGGAAGAAATTTATGAAGTAATTAAGTTAGAGTCAACAGAAGATAAAAAATAATAATCAGTAATTGCAGAACTTAATGCTATAAAAAAAAGTGCAAAAAGAAGATATTTAAGACAATAATGATAGAAAATGGAAAAGATTCTTGACAATAACACCGCTATATAGTATAACGAGTTATAAATCTAAATAATATAAGTTTAGGAGTAATAATAATGGATAAAAAAGAGGAAAGCACAAGCAAACTGTTTTTTAAATATGCAGCACCAGGAATTATGGGAATGCTTATTTTTTCTATGCAAACAATGATAGATGGGATATTTTTAAGTAAAGGTGTTGGACCACAAGGTCTTGCAGCAGTAAATCTTTCCATGCCCTTAATAATTTTTCTTGTGAGTATAGCTCTGATGATTTGTACAGGTGGGGCTGTTGTTGCTGGAACTGCAAAAGGTGAAGGGGACATAGATAGAAGTATGGAGGTAACAAGTTTATCCTTCTTTTTGTTAATCGGAATTCTTTCCATTATTTCAATAACTATTCTTATGAATTTCAATAGTATACTGATTTTTTTAGGTGCTAAAGGCGAAATATATCCATATGTGAAAAGCTATCTTTCTATTTTAGTACCAGGAATAGTAATGTATAGTATCCCAATTTTTACAGAAGGGTTTGCAAGAGTAATAGGGCGACCAAAACTTGTTTTAGTAAGTGCTATTATTTGTTTTTCTATAAATGTATTTTTAAACTATGTATTTATTATAAAATTAAATAAGGGAATGGCAGGAGGAGCTATTGCAACATGTTTTTCTAATGTTTTTGGTGGACTTGCACTAATTCCAATTATTAAATTTGGAAAAATAAGGTGGACATGGGAAAGGGTTACTGATATTAAAAATATTTTGTTTAATGGTAGTTCAGAAATGTTAACAGAAATTGCAAGTGCAGTGGTTATATTTCTTTTTAATATAATTATTATGGAGAAAATGGGATATTTAGCAGTAGCTGCATTAACTATAGTTTTCTATTTAAATAGTATCTTAAATATAATTTTGTACGGGTTATCTCAAGCACTTCAACCAATTGTATCCTATAATTTAGGAGCGAAAAAAATTACAAAAATTGTAGAGGTACTAGTGATATCGCTAAAAACAGGTGCTGTTATTGGGGGATTATATTATTTGGGTATAAAATTATTTGGTAGTAGTTTAATAGAATTATTCTCTAATAATGATTTAGAGTTAAAATCTTTAGCGCGAGAAGTAAGTTTTTATATGACTTTTGCATATTTAATATCCTTTGTAAATGTTATTTCAATAGGGTTTCACACTGCAATTGGACGTCCTATAGAGTCTGCAGTGATTTCTTTGGGGCGATCTATTATATTTATTTTGATACCGATGTTTATATTACCTATGTTTTTAGGCAATATAGGACTATGGGTTTCTATTCCTGTTGGAGAATTAATATGCTTGTTTTTGAGTATTCCACTTATGAAAAAATCATTAAAAAGGTTATCTTTGTAAATAAAAATCATAAATTTATTATAATAATATATCTCATAAGGATATTTAATTAAAATATATTACTATAATACTATTAAGAGTTAAAAACAGGAGGCAATATGCGTGAACTAGTAATATACCAAGTTGATTCTTTTACAAAAGAAAAATTTAAAGGAAATCCAGCAGGGGTAGTCTTAAATGCTGATACTTTATCCGAAGTTGAAATGCTTAAAATTGCAAGGGAGCTTAATAATTCTGAAACCGCTTTTATATTATCAGCAAAAGATAAAAGTTACGACATTGAAATAAGGTACTTTACTCCTAAGATGGAAGTTCCTATATGTGGACACGCAACCATAGCAGCTCATTATGTGAGAGCTATAGAACAAAAATTAGACTCAAGTGTTATTCTTAGCAAAACAGGTGCAGGTATTTTACCAGTAGAAATAATAAAAAAAGGTAGCGATTATTCTATTGAAATGACACAGGGGAAAATAGAGTTTTTTCCACCTTTTGAACAAGAAATTTGTAATAAAATTATTGAGTTCTTAGACCTTACTGATAAGGATATAAATAAAAAATGTCCTATACAAGTAGTTTCAACGGGAAACTCAAAAGTAATGATAGGAATTAATTCAAAAGAAAAATTAGATAAGCTTATGCCTGATATGAAAGAGCTTGAAAAACTGAGTAAAGAAATAAAGTGTAATGGTTATTTTGTTTTTACACTAGATTCACAACAAGAAGGAATTTATACTCATGGAAGAATGTTTGCACCAGCCATTGGAATTACAGAAGATCCAGTAACTGGCAATGCAAATGGACCTCTTGGAGCCTACCTTGTAAATCACAATCTAATTGAACATGATGGAAAGGAAGTTATCTTTAATGCAGAACAAGGAAGTTCAATAGATAGAAGTGGTACTATTATTGTTAAAGTTGATATTGAAGAGGGAAAAGCAAAAGAAGTAAAAATACAAGGCGAGGCTGTTATTATATTAAAAGGAATATGTAATTTAATATAAATTATTTTTTTAAAGAATATCTAATTTATATTTATTATATTACTTATTGTAAAATAAAAAACTACATTATAATTAATAATGTAGTTTTTTTTATTTAAAAATTAAAATTCAACAGAAAGTATCTTAATTTTTTTAAAAATAGATTAAAAAAAGGACAATAAGTTTATAAAAAAAACATTAAAATTATTGACATCTAAAAAAACATATGTTCTAATGTGATAACAAATTTTATTTTAATGGTTAATTGAAAAAATGCCAATTAAAGAAAAGAGTAGGGGGAAAAATGAAGAAAATTGATTTGAACTGTGATTTAGGTGAAAGTTTCGGAGCTTATAAATTAGGTATGGATAAAGAAATTTTGAAATATATATCTTCAGCCAATATAGCATGTGGATGGCATGCTGGAGACCCAATTGTTATGGAAGAAACAGTGAAGTTAGCTAAGATAAATAATGTAGAGATAGGTGCACACCCTGGCTATCCAGATTTACTTGGATTTGGAAGGAGAGAGGTAAGTGCATCACCAGAGGAGATAAAAGCTTATGTGAAGTATCAAATTGGTGCTCTAGATGCTTTTGCTAAATCTGAAAATAGAAAATTACAACATGTGAAACCTCATGGTGCTATGTACAATATGGCGGCTAAAAATTATAAAATAGCTTATGCCATTGCACAAGGGATAAAAGAAGTTGATAGTGAGTTAATATTACTAGGGTTAGCTAATAGTGAAATGATAAAAGCAGCAAAAGAGATAGGATTAAGAGTTGCTAGTGAAGTATTCGCTGATAGGGCTTACAACGATGATGGAAGTCTAGTTGCAAGATCATTGCCCGGTTCTGTTATACACGATAAAGACGAGGTAATCGTACGAGTAATAAGAATGATTGAAGAAGGAAAGGTAAAGACTATTACAGGTAAGGATATAGAGATAGACGTCCAATCAATTTGTATTCACGGAGATAACCCTGAAGCTTTAGAATTTGCTAAAAATATTAGATTATCATTAGAAAAGTGTGGGATTGAAATATCACCATTAGGAGGAGTTGTAGAATGATAGAAAAAGAAAAGAAAGGAGCTATTGTAGGAGCAGCATTTTTAATGGCAACATCAGCTGTAGGACCAGGTTTTTTGACTCAAACAGCTGTTTTTACAGAACAATTTAAAGCAAATTTTGGATTTGCAATTCTAGTTTCAATAATTGCAACATTGATAGTTCAGCTAAATATATGGAGAGTAATTGGTGTTTCAGGAATGAGAGGACAAGATATTGCAAATAAAGTTTTTCCAGGATTAGGTTATTTTATAGCTTTTTTAGTTTCTATGGGGGGATTGGCTTTTAATATTGGAAATGTAGGAGGAGCAGCATTAGGATTTAATGTTTTATTTGGTCTAGATTTAAAATTTGGAATAATACTTTCTGGTGTTTTAGGAGCAATTATATTTTTATCTAAAGATATGGGAGCTTTAATGGATAAATTTACTAAAATATTAGGGGTACTAATGATTATAGTAATTACATATGTAGCAATCTCTACTAATCCGCCTTTAGGTAAAGTTGCATATTATTCGATATTTCCAGAAGATATTTCAAAATTAAAATTTTCTTTATTGACTCTTTTAGGAGGAAGTATTGGAGGTTATATAACTTTTGCAGGAGGGCATAGATTAATAGATGCCAAAATAACAGGTAAAAAAAATCTATCTAAAATCAATCAAAGTTCTATATTAGGAGTAGGATTGTCTGCAATTATAAGGGTGTCTCTATTTCTAGCAATTTTAGGAGTTGTTTCAAGTGGATTTAAATTAGATCCTACTAATCCACCAGCCTCAGCATTTTTACAAGGAGCAGGGATAATAGGGTATAAAATATTTGGAGTAGTAATTCTTGCAGCAGCATTGACGTCTATAGTAGGTGCAGCATATACATCAGTTTCCTTTTTAAAAACATTATCACCTATTATAATGAGATATGAAAAATATTTTATTATAGGATTTATACTTATTTCTACAATTATAATGAGAGTTGTAGGAAAACCAGTTACTCTTCTTATATTAGCAGGGTCTTTAAATGGAATTATATTGCCAATAACATTAATTATAATTTTAGTTGCTTCTAAAAATAAGAGTATTGTAGGTTCTTATAAACATTCAAATATACTAATTGTTTTAGGGGCAATAGTAGCAATTGCTATGGGATATGCAGGAATAATGTCCTTAGAAAATATAACGACAATTTTTAAATAGATATAAACTAAAGTGGTTACATTGGAGGTTATATGGAATTTTTAAAAGCTGGAGATTCAGCTCTAATTATTGAAGTTGGTAATGATATTTCATCAGAAATAAATTTTGAATTAAAAAAAATTACAAAAAAATTAGACTCTTTAGAAAATGACTTTATATTAGATTTACTCCCAACGTATAGATCAATAATTGTTTACTACAATCCTTTAAAAATATCTTTTAATGAGCTTAAAAAAATAATAGAAGATAATTTAGATAGTGATGAATTAGACTCAGATATATTAAAAAAAGAGATTGTAGAGATTCCCGTACTATATGGTGGAGAATATGGTTTGGATATAGAAAATATAGCTTGTCACAATAAAATATCAGTTGAAGAAGTAATAAAAATACATACATCGGAAGAGTATCTTATATATATGCTGGGATTTACTCCTGGATTCCCTTATTTAGGAGGGATGTCTAAAAAAATAGCTACTCCTAGATTAGAAACACCTAGAGTTAAAATTCCAGCTGGATCAGTTGGAATAGCAGGGGAGCAAACAGGAGTATATCCTATAGAAAGTCCAGGAGGATGGCAATTATTAGGTAGAACTCCATTAGAGTTTTTTTCACCTTTAAAAGAAAAACCATTTCTTTTAAAGGCTGGAGACTATATAAAGTTTAAACCTATTTTTCAAGAGGAATATGATGAGATAAAAAGTCAGGTAATTTCAGGTAAATATATTGAAAAAAGATATTTCAAGGAGATGTAGCAATGAGCAGTTTAAAAATATTAGATGCAGGATTATTGACTACAGTTCAGGATCTAGGTAGATATGGTTATCAGAGATATGGTGTTTCACAATCAGGGGTAATGGATATTTTTTCTTCTAGAGTTGCTAATGAACTAGTTGGGAATTTAAAAGATGATGCTTTACTAGAAATGACTTTAAAAGGAGTTTCAATTAAATTTTCACAAGAGATGGGAATAGCAATAACAGGTGCAAAATGTGATGCTTATATAAATGATCAAAAAATAGAGCTGTGGAGAAGTTATAAAGTTTTTTGCGGTGACATATTAAAAATAGGATTTATAAAAGAAGGAGTGAGGTCATATTTATCTTTTTCAGGTGGAATAGATGTTCCTTTAATAATGGGTAGTAGATCAACTAATCTAAAGGCTAATATAGGAGGGTTTGAAGGAAGAAAATTAAAAGTTGGAGATGAACTTAAAGTTTTTTCCAAAGAAATCAAAATTTTAAAAAAATTAAAAGAAGAAATCACTCCTAAATATGGAAAAGAAATGGATATAGGGGTAATTATAGGACAACAACATAACTATTTTACAGAAACAGGAAAAAAAATATTTTTTGAAAGTGAGTATACTATAAAATCAGAAAGTGATAGAATGGGGATAAGAGTTTCAGGAAACAGAGTAGAGCATATAGGAAGTGCAGATATTATATCTGATGGAATAACATTTGGGGCAATTCAAATACCTGGAAATGGGCAACCGATTATAATGATGGCTGATAGGCAAACAACAGGGGGATATACAAAAATAGGAAACGTTATATCTACAGATTTATCAAAAATGGCTCAAGGTATCCCTGGATGTAAATTAAAATTTATGAAAATAGAATTAGAAGAAGCTGTGAACAAGATTAAAGAAGAAGAAAAAATAATAAATAGTTTAGATTCTTATATAATTATTTCTGAGGAGAGTGCAAGTAAATTATATAGAGTAACTGTTAATAATAAGACGTATATGGTAGAAGTGAGCGAAATTAAAAGAGGATGAAAAAAATATGGATTTAAGATATGTAAAGCAATGCATACTAATTTTACTAATAGAAGTTTTAATAGCTTTTTGGGGAATAGCAAATATATATAGATTATATTTAGGATATATTTTAATGGTTCCGCTAATTTATAGCTTTATAAAAATATTTGTAAGAAATAAGAAAACATTAATTATATTAATAGTACTTATTTTTCTTTTGTTTATTGAATTTC
Source organism: uncultured Fusobacteriaceae bacterium (assembly GCA_947072665.1). Lineage (GTDB taxonomy): Bacteria > Fusobacteriota > Fusobacteriia > Fusobacteriales > Fusobacteriaceae > JAGNZR01. The sequence continues at coordinate 7,281 of CAMTIW010000086.1, forward strand.
AAAGAGATGTTTATATAGATTTAAAATTGTTATCTGAATATCGAGTTTTAAAATCATTGCCTAAAGATAACTATGATATGGTAGAAATTATATGCTATATATTAGGAGGTCTTTATTGCTATGGAATTGAGGTTAAAGACTTAGGGTATAAATTTTATTTCTTTGTATCCGTAGCCTCTTCTTTAGGTATTACATACTATTTTTATAAAAATTCGGAAAACCTTGGGTGGTATGATTATAGTTTTTATTTTTTTATTTTTATTAGAATACTAGCCTATTTTAACATTTTAAATCTTTTATATATTTTTATTGTTTTTATTACTAATTTTTTTAAATTAAATTCAAAAAGTCCAAAAAAAATATATTAAAATAACAAAAAAAGATGTTGAATACCAACATCTTTTTTTTATTACTTTTTCTTTTTTATTTTGTCTAATTCTTTTTCTGTAATAAACATTTTATCGTTTATTGAAATTATACGTAGCCCATCGTTAACTCTTTCTAATCTCATTTTTAGTTTTCTATCGATATCTTTTATAACTCCATTTTTTTCAATACGACCACTTGAATTAACACCTTCATTTCTATCCATAGCTTTATATACATCTGATTTTTTAACTTTAAAAGTTATGTTAGGTACTTTAGATTCAAAATTAATTTCATTGCCATTTTCATATGTTTTAATTTTAGTTGGAAGACCATTAACCATTCCAGCATGTGCACTTAAACTAAAGGTAACTAGTAATACAAGTATTTTTAATTTTTTCAATTTTTATCCTCCTGAAAAAATGCAAGAAAAAATTTCAGCATTTTTTTTTAATAGACAAAAATTATACATCTTTTTTCAATTTTATTCTAGAAAATATTTACAATATATAAATTTTTAAAACACATTTTTTTATAGTTAAAATAATTTTATGATAAAAAAAATAAACAAAAAAAATAAAACAGGAAAACATGGAAAAATCCTTTGGAAAAAGAGTCTTTGCTGTGTTCTTTTTTTAGATGAAATTCTTTTTTTAGAACATTTTTTTAGCTCTAGTTTTGCAAAAATTCATTTTTTATGATATAATTTAGTAATTACCATATTTTTTAATATTAGAGGGGGATGCTTAGTGATAGATTTTAAAAACGTTTCTAAATCATATGACAAAAAAAATTTTATTTTAAAAGACATTAACCTTTCGATTAATTCCGGAGAGTTTATTGTTTTAATTGGAGAGTCAGGTTGTGGAAAAACTACAACTATGAAAATGATTAATCGATTGATTAAACCTACAAAAGGGAGTATTACTATTAATGGTCGAAATATCTTAGAGATTGACCCAATTGAGTTACGACGAAAAATTGGATATGTAATACAAAAAGAGGGACTTATGCCACACATGACAATTGGTGAGAATATTGAAATGGTTCCTAAACTGTTAAAGTGGAGTAAAGAAAAAAGAGTTGCTCGTTCGTATGAGCTATTAGAACTCTTAAGCCTTGATCCTGAAATTTATTATAACAAATATCCAAGTGAGTTATCAGGAGGGCAAAGACAGAGAATAGGTATTGCTAGAGCCTTGGCTGTAAATCCTGAAATTATATTAATGGATGAGCCTTTTTCAGCATTGGATCCAATTACAAGAGCATCTATACAAGATGAAATTTTAAAACTAC
>CAMTIW010000087.1 GCA_947072665.1 uncultured Fusobacteriaceae bacterium
ATAATTTAATATTACCCCAACTTGAAGGTTTACACAAATATTTAATTAGACCCTTTAATTCATATTTTTTTGATTTTAAAAAGGAATTGAAAACGGTTTTAGGATAATTTTGTTTGGGATCAAGTCCTCCAGCGATTAAATATTCAAAAAATTCTTCTTGGATTTCTTGCATATTTACTTTATTAATTTTATTTGTAGAATTTAAACTGCTTTCAATTTTTATTGCTTTTATTACTTTTCCTTGTTTTACAGGAATTAACACAACATTTATTTCAAAATGTTCATTTAATAGGTTTTCAATTTTTCTTAAAACCATAGTTGCATAGTTTGATTGATATTTATCTAGTGTATCTGTTATTTTTTTAAAATTAATTAGTTCAATTTCAGGGACTGGATAACCTTCATAGTCTTTAATCATTTCATAAACAACCTTAGCGGGATAAAACTTTAAATTTTTATGAGCATCATAGGATAATTTAGCATATGGAGAAACTTTAAGTTCTTTATTTTTAGTTCCTTTTAAATCTAATCCTTGTTTTTTAGCTATCATAACTCTTAGTGATTCAAGAGTTAATGGTTCTATCATAACTTCTATTGTTGAATCTTTTTTTTGAATCATTGTTGGAATAAATCTAGATTTAACTTTTTGTTCAATACTTTTATCTTTTCCTAAAATATTAAATTCAAATTCTTTATTATAAATTTCTTCAACTTCTTTTATTAATTTTGAATATGAAGTTATTCTAGAATTACAATTTTTTCTAATTTCATCTAAAGAAAAAGAGAATCTAGATTGAAATATATTTTTTTCTAACTCTTCATAAGCTCCTTTTAAAAAATAGTTAAAAAGATCTAGTTGACTAGCTGTAAGTGGAACAGAATTTGTAACGACTAAACTTGGTTTAAATAAATTTGTTTTATCTTTCATAATTCTCCTTTTAAATACTTTTAATACTTTTAGGGTGCTGAATCCTTAATAAAATCAAAGGTTATCGAAGACATACCCTCAATATTTGTCCGTCGTACCCCAAACAAAGCCTTTGTTTTATTGGATGTCTACTTTTTTAGTAAAGATTTTATGAAATTTTCTATTTTTGTATAGTCATCGTCTGAAAGAGAATCTTTTATTGTGAAAAATGTCTTTTTCTTTTGTCTTTTAAATTCAAAAATATCAACTTTTGACTTCTTTATTTTTTTAATAAGAGACTCTAAAATCTTTTTTAGTTCATCTCTTGAAAAATTTTTATAAGATATCACAATTTTTTCTGCATTTTCTTGTGTTTCATTCACTAATAATTTTTCATAGATTTTATTTAGATAATCGGAATTTGTTGGACCAATTTCCTCCAATATAAACTCTTTAATAAACGGATGGAAATTTATAGCTTTTTTAATAGCATGAAATTGAGTTTTTCCGATATTAAATTTTTTTAAGCAATCCTCAATAGTAGTTCCTTCTTCACTAGACATTTTATTAAATTTATAACTAAGCTCTAAAATTGAAAGATCTTTTCTTTTTGTATTTTCATCAATCGAAGTATTCTCCAAAATTTCCATAGGAGTGTTTTTTCTAAAGATAATAGCTTTTTGAGAAAAAACTCTGTTTGTATTTTCATTAAAAAGTTCTTTTAAAGCTAGCAATCTTCTCCACCCACTTATAATTATATACTTGCCATTAGTTTCTAAAAGATATACAGGATTTAAAAGACCAATATTTCTTATAGATTCTAGAAGTGAAATAAAATTTTCATCTTTTTTTATGATATCTTCATCATCTAATCTATTAATAAAAATCCTATTTGAAAAATCAATTTTTTCTATTAAGTTTGCAGTGATATTTTGAAAATCACTAAATTTAGATATTGTTGTTTTTTCAAGTGTAGGTTTATTAATATCCCCAAATTCTTTTAAATGATTGTTACTTAAATTCATAATTCCCCCTCGTATAATGAAGATGTAGAATCTTCATCAGTTTATTTGTTTTTTTACTAAAGTGCTGTGGATTATTCTATCTCCCTAATTTTATATTCGTTTTAACAATTCTTTTGATAGAGCAATATAATCTTTTGAACCATTAGAATTTTTATCAAATTCCACAATAGACTTATGATTATAATTAGCTTCTGATATTTTAATCGTGTCTCTAATAACAGTATTAAAAATTAAATTATCAAAATGTTGTATCAAAAGCTCTTTAAATTGATTTTGTAAATTTGTAGATTTTTTAAACTTTGTTATAACAATTCCTAAAACCTCTAGATTCTCATTATCTTTATCTCTAATCATATTGATAGATCTAATTAAGTCAGATATTCCTTCAACAGAATTTTCTTCGGCTTGTAAAGTTATGATGATACCATCTGCTACTCCAAGTGCATTGTATGTAGCAAAATCTAGAGCTGGAGGGCAATCTATAAAAATATAATCATATTTTTTATCAATGTCATTAATAGCACTCTTTAAAATTTTTGTCCAACCACTACTTTTTTCTAAAAATAGTGAAAAATCAGACATAGCCATATTATTAGAGATATGATCTAAGTTGTTATTTATATTTATTATAACTTCATTTATATTTTTATTTCCATTAAAAACATCAACAATAGTAGGGACTTCTCTTTTTAGTAGACCTGAATTTGTTGTTAGATTTCCTTGAGAATCCATATCTATTGTTAAAATTTTTTTTTTCTTTTGAGACAGAATATAACTTAAATTTCTAACAGTTGTTGTTTTTGCTTCTCCACCTTTTTGATTTATAACTGCAATAATTTTCATCTATTTAATTCCTCCCTATTTTTTAATTAGTTTCATTTTGAATAACATCTAGCCCAAGCTTTATAACACATCTTATTTTTTCAGAAATTGTTTTTCCTTGTGCAAAGTTTTTAATAAGTTCTAACTCTGATTCCTCAAGCCTTGAATTAACATTAACAGGATTTTCAAAAACTCTTTTTTTCCCTGCTCCCATTCTAAAGCCCCCTCTTTTAACAGCCATAAAACCTCCAAATTATATTTTGTTAAATTATAACTTTTATGTTGTTGAAAAGTCAACAGAATTCAAAAGTTCGACAGTTGAACTTTTATTGAAAACATAATAAAATCAATATGTTAAGATGTGTTTTTTAATTTTTTTTTGTTTATTTTAATAGTTTTAAATGGGAATACCTCGACAAGATAGCGGAGAGGGTGGGCGGGAAAAGGAAAGTTAAAGGAAGCGAGAGTCCATGTATGCCAAATTGAACTGTCTTGCATCCATAGACGAAGCTGACTTAACCAAACAAGACAGGAGCTGTTTTGAGTGTTGAGCGTTTTACTAGCGACCGAAGGGTAGCGTAAGAGCAGGACTGCCTGTAAAATCGAGCTGACCTACTTCAAAAGCGATTACGAAAGCGGATACCTCTAACTAAAAACACAGTAAATGTGTGTCTGTGGCCAAGAGCTTTGGAGCAAGGCGACAAAAAAGACCCACCCCCCAAGAGGCGATAAAAATAAAACGGTACCGAAAATGGGGATGCCAGCGAAAGATGGATTTTTTGAAAAATTACCTGGGCCGGCCTGTACTAAAAAACCATCTGAAGCGACGCCGGCGGGGGGTGGGCTCTTGGCCACCAAGCGAGGCCGCCGTAAACAACGGACTAGCTAAGGCGAGCCGAGAGATTTTATTTTTAATTATATTTTAAAATTTTAAATATTTATGTATAATATAATAGAAGATGTATCGAATACAAGGTTATTAAGGAGATAATTATGGGGTGTATGGAAATATTAGGTTATATTGTAACAGTAAAAGACATTTTTTTAACAGTAAAAACTAACTATAATGAATTTAAAAATAAAAAAAAATTAGAGGAAACTATTGAAAACTTTCAAGAAAATATAGTGTGTATATATGAAGATTATTCAAAGGAACTGACTATTGTTTTTAGTGAGGGAAATTTGGGTAGGATAAAAGAAATTTTAAAAGATGAATCTGGATACGATTTAGAAACAGTTTTAAAAACTTTTATAAAAAATGAATCTATAATATCTGGGATTGATGAAATAAAAGCAAATGAAATTTCAGAGATATTTATTAAAGTGCTGTTAGTTGAATTAGAATATTCTGCTCCTGAAATTTATAATCAAGTTGGATTAGGGCAAAAAATAAAAGGTTTAGATGGAAAATTAGATAAGTTATCTTTAATAAATTATAAAACTATTAGTGATATTGAAGATGATTTATTTAGAGTTTTTTCAAAAAATGATAAAAAATTAACATTGGAATTTTATAACTATGAAGATAAAGAATTTTATAATTCTTTAAAAAATAAAATTGAAACAAAAGATAGAATCATAAGAATCGATGGTCCTTCTAGAGAAGAAGTTTTATATAATATTTTATATTTCTTTAAAAATGAAAACTATCAAGAGACAGATGTATTAATTATAGATTCTCATAAAGATTGGGAAAGAATTGTAAAAGAAACTAATATTAAAGATAAGATTTTGATTCCGAATTTTTATCATGATGGAATAAAACCAAATTTAAATAACATAAACATTTTTATATATAATGAAAATGAAAAGTTTAGAGATATAAATAAAATAACACTTTATAGAAGGTTAGGAGGAAATTTACAAAATAGATTGGAAGAATTAGGTTATTCTTATAAAGAAACTGAAGAAATATTAAGAAAAACAAATGGAATATACTCAGCAATAAGAAGAATAATTTTTGATAGTCAATTTAAACCTCCAAAGTGGACTGAAAATATACTAGATGACGAAAAAAGAAATGTATTAAAAAAAGCTATCTTATTAGGAAAATGGAAAAGTAAAGATAAAAAAGCGATTGAAAAAATATTTGATATTGATTATACGGAATTTATAGATAAGTTAAGAATTGTTGTAAACACAGAAGAACCTCTTGTTATAGAGCATCAAAATTCTTATTTTTTAGCTTGTCCTGAAGAAGCTTGGGAATGGATTAAAGAATATATAACTTCAGAAGAATTAATAGAGTTTACAAAAAAAGCGATTGAAGTCATAAGCGAGATTGAAGATGAATACATAGAAAATTATTCGAGAGAATACTCTATATATGATGAATCAAAATATAAATATTCAGGAGCTTTAAAAGATGGTCTATTAAGAACTTTAATTTTTTCTTCTCTTGGAAAAAATTCAGAAATAATTGAAGAAATTTTTGAAAATATTTTTAAGAATTCAGAAATCTCTACAGATATTAAGTGGGCTTATATAAGTGGATATATTTTGAACTTTTGTGAAATATCACCAAGAAAAATTCTTGAAATATTAACTGAAGAATTTAATAATATTAATGGTAGTTTAATAGAACTTTTTAAAAAACAAAATAAACATTCTTTTGGGAAACCAAATTATTATATTAATTTTATATGGGCAATAGAGATTTTATTACAAGTAAAAGAAACATCAATTCAAGCTTTAAAATTATTATTTAAAATTAATGATTTAAATATTAAATATGAACTAAATAATAGCCCGGCATCTACATTAAAGCATGTATTTTGTGTTTGGAAAAGGGATATTAGTATGACAAAAGAAGATATTTTATTACTAGCAAAATTCTTTGTAGATAACTATGGTTTAGCTTGGGAGATAATAAAAAATGAGATTCCTTCTGGTAGTGATACTATAATTGGAGATTTACAAAAACCAAAATATTTAAATTATTTAAAAAATAAAGATGTAATAACATTTGAAGATTATAACTATCTAGCAAAAGGTTATATAGATATATGTTTAGAAAAATGTGATTCAGTTCAAAGGCTTTTAAGCTTAATAGATATTAATTTCATAAGATTAATTTATGATTTTAATATTTTTAATGACTTGAAAGAAAAAATAGAAAAAATTATATCAAGTTCAGATGATGAAGATAAGAAAATAATTCAAGATGAAATTAGAAAAATAATTTATCAAAATAGATTTTTTAATAGAGAAATAAATGATTCTAAACTAGAAGAAATATATATAGGTATAAAATATAATAATCCAATAAATGAGTATAGATTTTTGTTTGATGGAGATAAATATAATTATCGATTTCCATTATTGAATCCTGTTTTTATGGAAGAAGAAAATTATATTGAAAAAAATCTTGAAAAAACTAGATATTTTATTTTACAAAAATTTATGGAATTTAAAAATAAAGGATATTGTTATATTGATTTACTAAATATCGGAGTTAAAAATTCAGAGTTACTAGGAGAATATATTTTTAAGGTATTTTCAGAAGAAAAATTTAGTAAAGAAGATTTAGAAAATTTATTGATGGTATCTGAAAAAAATAAGGCATATCTAGGATACATTAAAGAGGTTTATATAAGATTTGGAAAAAGTGGATTAGAAAATATTTTAAATGAGTTGAAATTCTTACAGAAAAATAATTTAATGATAGAAGTACTTTTAATTGAAAATTTAAATATAGAAATTGATAGAGTTCCTTTAATTGAAAAATTTTCAGAGTTTGAAGAGGATTATTGGAAACAAATGTATGGTAGATTTTATAGAAATGAGAAAACATACAGATATGTTATTAGTAATTTTCTAAAATATTCAAATCAATTTATTCTTCAAGAGTTAGAGTTTGGGAAAGAATATTTTACACCAGAAGAGTTGCTAGAATATTTATCAAAAATTAAATTAAATTTAAAAAAATATAGATTGGATAGTTGTTCTGCTGAATCAATATTAGAAAAGATATATGGATATTATTTAGGAAAATATGATTATTATTTAGAAATAGCTAAGCTAGAATTGTGTTTGGCATATTTTGATAATATAAAAAAATTAAAATGTTTTTCTTATTTATTAAGAAAAGAACCTAATTATTATTCAGAGATTTTAAAAATTATATATAAAAAGAAAAAAGATAACGAATATATAGAAGAAAAGATAGAGGAGAAAATAGTAAAAAAATCATATAGTTTATATTGGAAATTAGAGTTTTGTCCATGTACACATGAAGGTTATGATATAAAATTAGAGGATCTATTAAAATGGGTAGAAGACTTTAGAAACTTATTAGAACAACAAAATCAGTCTAATCTTTTTGCAAGAGAATTAGGAAAGCTTTTTGCTAATTCACCAAAAGGAAAGGATGGATTTTATCCACATGAATCAGTAAGAAATGTAATTGAAAGGTTAAGTGGAGATAAATTAAAAGAATTACAAAGAAACTATGAAATAAAAGTTTATGGTAAAAGAGGAGTATATACACCTGATCAAGGAAAATCTGAGATGAAACTATCCAATGATTTTAAAGAAAATGCTGATGGAATTAGACTTTTTAGTCCAAATACAGCGGAGATTTATTATAATTTAAGTAAATTATATAAAGCAGAATCAGAAAGAGAAAAAGAGAGAGCTATATATGACAGATTATAAACTTGTTGGAGAGCAAGGAAGCTATATTGTTTTAAAAAGAAATTAATAATAGATAAAGATATAGATATTGAAATATTTTTTGATAAATAAAATAATGTAATTTTTTATTCAAGAAACTTTATATAACTATAAAACCAATATTAAGTTAGAAAGCCAGTAGTGGATAGGCTACAATAAGTTGGACAGTTTTCTTAAGGTCATATAGAATAAATCAAATGACTAAATGGAGGAAACAAAAATGGCTAGAAAAATTATGAAACGACGTACATTTACAGAAGAATTTAAAAATCAAATTGTCCAGCTCCATAATAACGGTAAAAAAAATGTGAAATCATCAGAGAATACGATCTTTCTTCTTCTCTTCTTAATACTTGGATTAAACAATTTGAAAATACAGGCTCTTTCAAAGTCGAAGATAATCGACATCCTTTAGGCCTCGCGTCGGTTTTTTTGTCCTTCGGCACCAAATTTGCAACTTTCTCAATGAAATCAATGGCTACTCGTTAGCGAGTAGTCTTTTTTTATTTAAGTAGTCAATAAAGTTATAATATCTTTGACTGATTAAATTTAGAGGTTTTAATAGTCTAAAAACGCCTATTTTTAAGCTACTTTGCCCATAGTACAATTTATAAATTATCTGAATCTATTGAAAATATTGACTTAGTCGATTTTTTTTTGTCAAAGGATAAAAAAACCGAACCGAGCCCATAATAAAAAAATTAGAAATAATTTGAAAGGTAATTTTTTATTTAAGAAACCCCGCCT
>CAMTIW010000088.1 GCA_947072665.1 uncultured Fusobacteriaceae bacterium
ATAAAAGAAAATGTAAAAATATTGGAAAGTCATAGTGAAAGTGGATATAAATTATATATTTTATCTAATTTTCATAAAGAAGCTTTTGAAAATTTATATGAAAAGTGGAATTTTTTTAAGAGATTTCATGGTAGAGTTATATCTTATGAGTGTAATCTTTTAAAACCAGAAGAAGAGATTTATCTTTACATACTAGATAAATATAGACTAAATCCACAAGAAACTCTTTTTATAGATGATCATGAACCAAATATAGTTGCAGCAAATAAATTAGGAATAAAAGTTATTCACTTAGATTGTTATACTAAATTAGAGGAAAAATTAAAAATAATTTTATAAAAAGTAATAAACAAGAAATAATTTATTATTTCTTGTTTATTGTATGTATTATTTCTTATTTGAATTTTGTTTTATCTTTTCAGAGCTTTTAGAAGATTTCTTCTTTGAGCTCTCCTTTTTTCCAGAAGTTTTTTGTGTGTTTTCTTTTTTATCAGAGTATTTTTCTGTATAAGTTTTCTTTAATTCTTTATTTTTAACAACAGAAAAGCCAAATTTACCAACTGGATTTTTAGTAATTGGATAATATTCACCATGGCAGTATGATAAAAGATTAGCTTGATCAAAACATATTTTTCCAGTTTCATTAATAAGTGAAGAATCAATGTGAGTTTGAACAACTTCTGCTAAGAAAAGATCATGGCATCCTAATTTAATAATTTGAGTGACTTTACACTCAATGTTAATAGGGCATTCATTAATATAATCAACATTAACAATACTACCTGATTTCATAGTAAAGTTCATCTCTTTAATTTTATCGATTTGAGTTGCAGAACGCACTCCACAAAAATCGGTTTCATAAACTTGTTTGCTACTAGGAATATTAACGATAAACTCTTTAGTATCTTCTATTGTTTTATATGAAGCTCTTTCAGGTCTTATAGAGATAGAAAGCATAGGTGGTTTTGAACATATTGTACCTATCCATGCAACAGTGAAGACATTAGATTTTCCTTCTTTGTCTTTAGACGACACCATTACTACAGGAACAGGATTTAGCATAACACTACCTTTAAATGTAGTTTTTTCCATAATTACTCTCCTTAAAATCAAATTTTATAATATATTTTATCATAAATTACATAAAAATATAAGGTTAGAAAAGGACAAGATTACAAGTTTATAAAAAAATAAAAAAGAAAATAAAAAGGAGATGAGTATGAAATACTTATTATATTTAAACCATCCTCACGATGAGAAGGTATACAAAGTCAATAAAACAAAAGAAAAAAGAGCTAGAAAATATTTTTCTACTGTCTCCACAATAGAAACAACCATTGATATTAGAGGGGAAAAAATAAAAGCCATAGTTGATTATGATATTTTTAATAAATATGCTAATTTTGACTGTTTTCATTGCCAAGATGATTGTTGTGGAGATAATCCTATGATTTATGAGAAAAAAACTCGTAAATTCATTTTAGATAATTTAGAAGAGTATAATAATCTAACTAAAAATGTAGATATATTAGAAGAGATGGGATTGGAAAAAAAAGAGATAAAAGATAGTATAAAAAAAGACAAGTGTATGGCACCAGAAGACTTTATAGAGTGTGAGGTAAAAAATTGCACGTGTTCATATAAAAAGGATAATGCAACAACATTGTGTTCCATTCATAGTATAGCTCTAAATAAAAACTTAGATTTTAAAGAGATTGTAGATTTAAAACCTTTAGTTTGTTCTCTTTGGCCTTTGGAGATATTAGTAGAGGATGATATGTCTGTTGCTTATATAACTTTACCAGATGATTTTACAAATGGTTTTACAGCAGAAGACTATTATAAAATAGCTTGTATAAACTATGAACTATCCACCTCACCAATATTTAGAAGGTACAACCCTGAAGGGTTTGAAGAGAAGGATTATAAACCTTTTTATGAGGCCTATGGTGAAACATTAAAGTATGGATTAGGTGAAAAGTTTTATAATGATATTATAAAAAAATTAGAAATAGAATAAGGAGAAAAAATTGGAATTTATGGGATATATTTATGCACTTAGTGCAGGGATAACTTGGGCATTATTAGGAATATATGGAACAACTTTAAGTAGATATGGATTAACTGGAAATGATGTAGGATTTATAAGAATGTTTTTTGGATTTATTGCTGGAATGGTTTATATTTGGAAGGATAAAACTATTAAGAAAACAATAGCTGTTGAAAGTATAAGACATATGGTAATAATTGGAGTTGTAACACAGGGAATTATGAATATTATGCTGTATAAATCCATAATAATAGTTGGAACAGTAACAGCTACAATGCTACTTTGTACAGGACCTATTTTTACAGTTTTATTATCGGCTTTTATACTAAAAGAGAAGATTACTTTACAGAAAAAAATAGCCTTATCAATAGCTTCTATCGGAGCAGTTGCTCTTGTAACAGAGGGAGATTTTAGAAATGTTAACTTTGATATAATAGGAATTTCTTTAGGGAGTTTAGCAGGTTTATGTTATGGATTATTTCCTATTTTGAGTAGACAAATAAAAAAAGGGGATAGTCCTGTAGTAATAACAGTGTACAGTTTTTTAATAGGTTCCATAGTAATTAGTCCAACTGTAAATTTAGGAAAGGTTTTTGAATTGGCAATGCATGTTAAACCTTTATTAATAATGGCAACCTTTGGATTAATACCAACATTTATATCTTACTTATTATTTCTAAAATCAATGGAGTATATAGATACTTCAAAGGCAAGTATTATAGCGATGATAGAGATTCCAATTAGTGCTCTAATAGGTGTATTTATACTAAAAGAGAGTTTTAATACGGCTAAATTAATAGGTATTATATTGATTGTCTCAGGAATAACAATAACAAAACTAGATTTATCAAGAAAGAAAAAAGATAAATATAAAGCAACTTTATAAAAAATAAAAACGAGGGTAACCCAAAAGCAAAATTAGAAAACTCTAATTTAACTAAAAGGTTTCCCTCTTATTTATTTATTTATTTATTTATTTATTACAATAAAAATCAAGTTCGCAATATTTACACTTATTTAAATCAGATGTTTTTTCAAAAAAATCTTCTTTTAGAATTTTATTAATAGTAATATCAAAACATTTGATATTATCTTCAATCTCTTGTTGAGAAAAATTGATTTCAAATTTATCCAAGCCGTTCTCTGATAAAAATTGTAATGTAAGGCTATGGATATGATATCCATTTTCTTCAGCTAAATACTTGTATGTAAGAAGTTGCTTTCTATAACCTGAAGGAATATCAGTTGGTTTAGTTGAATTAGTTTTTAAGTCGGTTATATTATAACCAAATTCTGTTTTGTTCAGTATATCTAAAACTCCATTTAGAATATAATTCTCTTGGACAAATGTTAAGTTTAACTCAGTTTCAACAACTGGAATAAAATTTTCAAAATTGTTATTACAGTATACTGTTATAAGAGAGAGAGCTTTTTCGCCCTCTTCTTTAGTTAAGGTAAAGCCTATGTTATTTTTTAAATAAGTATATTTTTCTCTTAAAACTTCTTTTATTTTAACGGTACTAATTTCAATTTCTTTTTTATAAAGAGAGTGTAATTTTTCAATAGTTAAGTGAATAAGAGAACCAAAAGTTAAAGCCTGTATCCGCTTTTTAGGAAAATTCAAACTTCTAAAGAAACGATATTTAATAGGGCAATCATTGTACAACGCAATATCTCCAGTATAAGAAAAAACTTTTTTATGTTTTTTATTTTCTATATTTTCTAATTTATATTCAGAATAATGCTCTAAAAAACTAGAATATAGCGGTAATTTATCAAAAAAATCTTGAAAAATATATGATGGAGTTTTATAAGGTTCATCTAAATTTTCTCTATTATCTTTTGATATTAAAAAAAGAAATTCTTTAGCCCTAGAAAATCCAGTATAATAAAGTCTATAGCAATCTTCAATCTCTTCTTGTTTAAAATTATAGTTACCTTTTTTTATTATACTTGAAAACAGTAAATCAATTATTTTGTTTTTTTCATATTTTTTAGGTGTTGAATCTAAAGATCCTAAAAAAACAATTGGAAATTCTAAACCTTTGGATTGATGAAAAGTTAAAAAAGATATATGACCATCAAGTATTAAATTTTCACTATCTTCATATTCGTTTATTTTACATTGCAATAAAAATGGAAGATAATTTAAGAAAAAATTAGATTTGAAAATAGTATTATTTTTCTTTTCATAGTTAGAGATAAGATTCATAATAATAGAGATATTATTGTGAATCTGTTTGTTTTTATCCTTTTCAAAATAAGTAGAATCTTTATCATAGAAAAAAATGTTTTTTATACTTTTAAATTTTAGAGATTCATAAAATAAATCTGTAAAACTAGAGTTTTCATTTAAAGAATAAGTAGAAATCCACTTTTTAAATGCAATGCTATCCTCTCCAAAGAGAGAATCTATACCTCTATTTAAAAATTCAGAAAATTTATTAATACATTTTTTATAATAAAGTTCGTAAATTTCAAGTATTCTAGAATTTTCCTCTCTAGAGTATAGTGTTTTACTATATTCTTTATACAGTGATAGGGCTAGTCCTATAATAAGCATAATTTCATCTTTCTTAAATAATTCACCATCTCTTGGAGAAAAGACTGGTAATCCAATCTCTTTAAAAACTTTTGATAAAATTTGAGCTTCAGGGGAGCCAATTGATTTAGTGGATCTAAATAAGAAGGTAACTTCACTTAAATCTGAAATAATATTTTTTTCAAGAAGTTCTTTGATAAAATAACCAGTTTTTTTAGCCAACTCTATATAATTTGAATCATTTATTTTAAAGATAGAACCAAAAGTGTTAATTTTATTTGAAGTTAATTTTTTACTGTATCTACTGTTTTTTAGAGCTTCAACATTTATAAAGTCAGAATAAAAGTTGACTATATCAATGGGTGAACGATAATTTGTACTTAGCATAAATACTTTACATAGACCCTCAGGAAAATAATTTGTAAAGTTAAGGATATTTTTTACTTCGGCTCCTCTAAAACGATAAATAGATTGATCATCATCTCCAACAACACAGATATTTTTATTATCGTTGCAAAGTTTTAAAAGAATTTTATTTTGTAGAGAATTTGTATCTTGGTACTCATCAATTATTATATATTTTATTTCATTGTGAAGCTTATTTAGTAATTCAGAATCATTGTTAATTATACTAAGAGCTTTAGCTTGGATTTGAGAAAAATCTAATGTATTTTTCTCTTCCAAAAATCCTAGATATGAGGAGTAAATCAACCCTAAGATTCTGAGCATTTTATGTTCAGATTCAATAAGAAGAGTTGGCTCAATACTGTTCTCTGATATAATATTAAAAATTTTCTGAAGGCTAGATAATAAATCCCTAGAAGATGAATTTAAAATGGATTCTAAATAATTGAATCCCTCTATTTTATAAAAAAAGTGTAAATGTTGATATATAAAATATTTTTGTTCAAAATCTTCTAAAACTATAAAATTTTTTAAGTCTACAATTTGCATAGCTATAGAATGAATGGTACCAATTTTAAGTTTACTGGTATCTAAGATAACGCCCTCTTTAGAAAGTTCAGAAGTGATTCTTAATTTAAGTTCATTAGCAGCTTTATTTGTAAAAGTTGTTACAAGTATAGATTCAGGAGCAACTTTTTTATCAATTAATAAATAAAGAATTTTTTTTACTAGAGTAAAAGTTTTTCCAGTTCCAGGTCCCGCAATAATAAGAATAGGTCCTTCAGTAGTTGAAATTATATTTTGTTGTTCTAATGAAAGTCCTTCAAAGTTCAAATTTTTACCTCCAATTTAAAAAATATATTTTAATTTTATGTTGAAAAAAAATAAAAAGCAATAGATAATTAAAAAAAATAGTTGTAGTAAATAGATAGATTTTATTATATAATTATATTGAACGATTAAGAAAAATTAAAATTATTTATTAGAGGTGAAGAGAGATGACAGATAGAATTCAAGTTTTAGGGCAATACATAATAGAAAAAACAAAGAAAAACTTTAACTTTAAAGTTATAAAAATGGATAGTTATTTTAAAAATGTTTTATATTGTATAGGAACAGAGTATTACTTAGTTTCTGATACAGAGTATGAAATTATAGATACTGCTCACAGAATGTCTACAACAAGATTTTGCGATTATCCAGAAAAATTTGCTAAAAAGTACACACATATGAGATTTGTAAAAGCGAATCAAAAGAAAATAGAAGTTTTTAATGTAAAGGGAAAAAAATATTTTATAGTTCAGTTATAAGTTGTTATAAAATTATTTGTTGTGTGAAAAGAATGAATTAGTTCATTCTTTTTTTTATTTACATAAAAAAAAGCCCACGATTCTTAAAATGTGGGCTAAAAAATATTTCATTAATTATAAAAACTTATTTACTTATTTTTAAATTAATAGAACTTCCTGTAGCTAAAATTTCATTCGGTTCAACACTAGTTTCAACAACAACTCCAGGATCAATACCTTCATACTTTTCGTAAGTTACTTGCCCTAAAATTAGAGAGTTGTCACTCAATATAAATCTAGAGTCCGAAAGTGAAAGTCCAATTAAATCAGGCATTCTAGTAGAAGATGAAGTTGACTCTTTATTAACTAAAAAATTAACTGCAACATCTTTTGGCGCTAAAGAATTTGGAGATGGATCTGTTGCAATAACAGTTCCAACTGGAAGATTTAAAGATACTGTTGAAGTTTTTCCAATAGGAAAACCATGAGATTCTATTATAGATTTTGCATCTAAATAATTTAATCCTGAAACATCAGGAAGTGTTTTATCTTGAGTTCCTTTACTTACCCAAACTCTAATAATTCTATCTTTTTTTACAATTGTTCCAGCATGAGGTTCTTGTAAAAAAATATCTCCTGCTTTAGATTGTGAAAACTCTTCAGAAGCTTCTAAAATTCTAACAGGTGAATTTTTAACTAAGTTCTTAGCGTCATTAATATTAATATTAACTAAATCTGGTGTATAATAATACTCTTTATTGAAATATTCCCTTAAAATAAGATTTCCTGTAAAAAAAATAGATAAAGAAATAGAAAAAAGTAAAACTATTACGAGTAATGTTTTCTTCATTTTTCCTCCTTAAAAAATATGAATTGCTTGCTTATAATAATATCATAAGCTTTTATAAAATACAATAGTACTCATATTTAGACTGGAAAAAACAATACATATACTACAATCTTTTTTTAATTAAAACACTAAAAATAAAAGGAAAATCAAATTAATTAAGTCTTAGTTTAACTTGATAAAAAATGATTAAAATGTTAAAATTATATCTGAATATAGTGTTATTGCATTGGGAGGATATAATGAAAAAAGATTTACCTGAAATAATAGAAAGAAAGCTATTAACAGAGGAAGAGTTAAAAAACAAGGTAGCGGAGTTAGGGGCTCAAATAACTAAAGATTATAAAGATGTTGAAGAGGATATAATAGTTGTTTGCCTACTAAAAGGTTCTATTATTTTTACAGCTGATCTTTGTAGAGAGATTAAATTACCTTTAAAACTTGATTTTATGGGTGTTTCAAGTTACGGTGATGGAACTACATCATCTAGAGAGGTTAAAATAGTAAAAGAGTTAGATGAAAGAATTCATGATAAGCATCTTCTTATAGTTGAAGATATAATAGATACTGGAAGAACTTTAAAGAAAATAAAAGAAATATTACAAGATAGAGGAGTAAAATCAATAAAAATATGTACTCTTTTAGACAAACCTTCTAGACGTGAAGTAGAGGTAGAAGTAGATTATGTAGGATTTGAAATTCCAGATGAATTTGTTGTTGGATACGGATTAGATTTTGCTCAAAATCATAGAGCATTACCTTATATTGGAATAGTAAAACAAGGTTAATTAAAAAAATTAAAAATAAAACTAAACAAAGTATAAAATTGCTTTATAATAAGGAGATTATAAATGAAGAAGCATTGGGAACATGGAATTAGTAGAAAATTAATTACAGAGGAACAATTAAAAGATAGAATTATAGAGTTAGGAGCTCAAATTACAGAAGATTATAAAAATGAAAAAGAA
>CAMTIW010000089.1 GCA_947072665.1 uncultured Fusobacteriaceae bacterium
TAATATTAACATACATAGCGAATAGTTATGAAATGAGAGAAACTTTACTAATATCTTATAGAAATTATTACAATATGATATATTCATTTTTATTTGAAAATATTGAGTACAAAAATTTTATTTGAAAAAATATTAGAGTTAGCATAAAAATATAGATATTCACATTGGTGTTAGTATAAGAAAGTAGACATAGATATTCGCTTAGTGTAAAATAAATTACAAGGAAGTGATTATATGTCTAGAATTAAAAAATCTTATATAGAAGAGTTCAAAAAAACTCTAGTAGATCTAATTAATAATGGTAAATCAATAGCTGAAGTATCTCGTGAATATGGTGTTGCAACATCTAACCTAGTTGGTTGGAAAAAATTATATACAAAATTATCTCCAGAAGCAGATGAAACAATGACTCTTGCAGAATTCAAAAGAATGAAAAAAGAATATGAATCCATAAAAGAAGAGTGTGAGATTCTAAAAAAGGCTTTAACAATATTTGCGAAAAACTAGATGATACCAAGCTATATGAATTAATAAAAAGTTTAAAAGAAGTTCACAGTCAAGAAAAAATGTGTGTTGTATTTAAAATTAATAGAAGCTCTTATTATGCAAACCTAAATAAGAAAGTAACTAAAACAGCATTAAGACATAAAAAGGTATCACAGGCAGTTTTAGAGACTTATGAAGCACATAATAAAATTTATGAGACACTTAAAAAACTTGATATTAAGTGTAGCCTTAAACTAATTCAAAAGATAATGCAGGAACTTCAGATAAAATCTATAACAAGAAAAAAATATAAATCCCAAACAAGTAAAAATTTAAAAGAACAACTAGCAGAAAATATACTTAAACAAAATTTTAAATCAGAATCTATTTTAGAGAAAATAGTAGGGGATATTACCTATATTCAAACTAAAGATTATGGTTGGTGTTATCTAGCATCATTTTTAGATTTATATACTAATGAAATAATAGAAATAAAATATCAGGTGCAATTATTAATACTAACTAAAGAAGTCTTTATTTGAGCACATAGAGGGGTGGTAGAATTCTCGTAGGATTCAAAAGAAACTTGGTTACTTATCTTCACTTGAGTTTTCTAAAAAGTTGCTCTAATTATGAAAATTTGTGTCTAAAAACTTGACTTAATATCAGAGTAATCTGCCTACTGTCTTGAGAGAATACCAAACTGACTAATACATTTATATTTAAATAAACAAATTTAAATATATAGAAATAGAGATATGTCCCCTATTGTGTATAATTTTACATAATGAGTATAAAATTTATTTGTGTATAGAGTCAAAAAAAAATACAATAAATGATATTAACAAATTTCATTTGTAGAGAGAGAGGGAAAAAATGAATAATATTATGATTTCAATATGCATACCAACTTATAATAGAAAAAATGAATTGAAAAGACTTTTAGAAAGTTTAGAATCAGATTTTAACAATGAGCAATTAGAAATAATAATAAATGATAACTGCTCAAATGATGGAACAGAAGAAATGATTCATAGAATTCAAAAAAATACTTCATGTATAAAATATAAAAAAAATGATAGAAATTATGGTTTTGATTATAATTTAAATCAGTGTGTTTTAAGAAGTTCAGGAAAATTCATATGGTTTTTAGGTTCTGATGATTTAGTTATAGAAGGTGCTGTAAAAAAACTTATAAAAAATATTACTGAAAATGAAAATATTTACATTCTTGAAGGAAATATAGTAGATAAAAATGGGTTATTATCATTAAGAGCAGGTTTAGAGGGAGAAGATAATGAATTATATGAAAAAACTGAAGAGAATCTATGCACTTATATTGATGATATAAAAAATGATATAAGTTATTTATTTGCCTTTATTTCATCTATTGTGGTTAAAAGAGAAGACTATATAAAGATTAAAACTCCTACAGAACTAAAAAATAGTGCATATGATCACATGTATATTTTATTAAAAATTACAAGTGGCGCTGGAAATATAAGATATTTAAAAGAACCCTATTATGAAGCAGGAATAAATGAAAATGATTGGAATGATGTTAGAGGAAAACATTTTTTTTTGGATATAACTAGTTTACATAAATTTATAAAAAATATTTATAAAGATAGTAAAAATGAAATTAAAATAAGGGAATCTGTTGGAAAATTATTTCAAAGAAATAGCTGTAAATTTAATATGATATATAATATTTATTATTCAAAACAAACAAAACAATTGAATAAACTAGAAAATAGTATTGATTATTTTTATATAAATAATTTTAAATATAAGATTTGCAAAATATTTTTAGCTAATTCGTTTATTATGGCTTTACTCAATTTTTTAAGAAAAATAAAAAAAAGATTTAAAATATAATTACAAAGGAGCGATAAAATGGATAAATTAGAAAAACTAAAACAAGAAATACTAGAAAAAACAAAAGAATTTCATGACTTAAAATTTGGAAAGAAAAAAGAATTTATAGAAGGTGAAACTTATGTTAATTATGGTGGAAGATATTTTGACGAGAAGGAAATGGTTAATTTAATAGATTCATCTTTAGATTTTTGGCTAACTGCTGGTCCTTGGGCTAAAAAATTTGAAAAAGGATTAGCTGAATATTTAGGAATAAAATATTGTTCAGCAGTAAACTCTGGTTCTTCGGCTAACCTTCTTGCTTTTATGACTTTAACATCACCACTATTAAAAGAAAGAGCTATAAAAAGAGGTGATGAAGTAATAACAGTAGCTGCAGGGTTTCCAACAACGGTAACTCCTATTATTCAATATGGAGCAATTCCTGTTTTTGTAGACGTAACAATACCAGCATATAATATGGATATAGCAGAGTTAGAAAAAGCTCTTTCATCTAAAAGTAAAGCAGTAATGATAGCTCATACATTAGGAAATCCTTTTAATCTAAAAGCAATAAAAGATTTTTGTGATAAGAATAATTTATGGTTAATTGAAGATAATTGCGATGCTTTAGGTTCAGAATATTGTATAGATGGAGAATGGAAAAAAACAGGAACAATAGGAGATATAGGAACTTCAAGCTTTTATCCACCACATCACATGACAATGGGAGAAGGTGGAGCTGTATATACAAACAACTCAAAATTACATAGAATTATAAATTCATTTAGGGATTGGGGAAGAGATTGTTGGTGTGATTCAGGAGTCGATGATACTTGTAAACATAGATATACAAAACAATACGGGGAATTACCCTTAGGATATGATCATAAATATGTTTATTCACATTTCGGATATAATTTAAAAGTAACAGATATGCAAGCAGCGATAGGTTGCGCTCAATTGGAAAAAATGCCAACTATAGTAGCAAGAAGAGCAGAGAACTGGGAGAGATTAAAGACGGGATTATCAGAACTTGAAAATCACCTAATTTTACCAGTAGCAGAAGAAAATTCAAAACCATCATGGTTTGGATTTTTAATAACAGTTAAAGAAAATGAAGGAAAATCTAGACTAGGTCTAGCTAAATTTTTAGATATGAAAAAAATACAAACAAGAAACCTTTTTGCTGGTAATTTAATAAAACATCCAGCTTTTGATGAGATGAGATTAAGTGGAGAAGGATATAGAGCTGTAGGAGATTTAAAAGTTACAAATTGTATAACTGAAAATACAATTTGGATAGGAGTATATCCTGGTATGACTAATGAAATGATAGACTATATGATAAAATCTATAAAAGAATATTTTTTAGGATAGGGAGGATTTTTAAATGAAAGCAGTTATACTAGCAGGTGGATTTGGAACTAGATTAAGTGAGGCTACAAACTTGATACCTAAACCAATGGTAGAGATTGGTGGAAAACCAATTCTTTGGCATATAATGAAAACTTATGCAGAACATGGGATAACAGAATTTGTAGTTTGTTGTGGTTATAAAGGATATGTTATAAAAGAATGGTTTGCTAATTATTTTTTACATACAAGTGATGTAACTTTTGATCTAGCAAACAATCAAATGGAAGTACATAACTCACATTCAGAATCTTGGAAAGTTACATTAGTAGATACTGGACTAAATACAATGACAGGTGGAAGAATAAAAAAAATACAAAAATATATAGGAAATGAACCTTTTTTATTGACATATGGAGATGGAGTAACAGATTTAAATATATCAGAAACAATAAAGTTTCATAATAAAACTGGGAAGTTACTTACCGTAACAGCATACAAACCACAAGGAAAATTTGGCTCACTAGAAATAAATGAAACTGGAGTTGTAACTTCTTTCACAGAAAAACCTGCAGGGGATGGGAATTGGATAAATGCTGGTTATTTTGTTTGTCAGCCAGAAGTATTTGATTATATAGGAAATGAAGATTCTATTATTTTTGAAAAAACACCTTTAGAAAATATAGCAAAAGATGGGAAAATGGCTTCATATAAACACCAAGGATTTTGGAAACCAATGGATATATTAAGAGATAATATAGAACTTAATGAGATGTGGGATAAAAATAAAGCACCTTGGAAGATATGGAAATAATTTAAAATTTTATATTAGAGAAGAGGAAACTCTTCTTCTATATAATATTTTAAATGAGATAAGGGAGGAAAAATTGATTAATAATTTTAATAATATATATAAAGGAAAGACAATCCTTGTAACAGGTCATACTGGATTTAAAGGTTCATGGTTATCTATCTGGTTAAAAGAAATGGGAGCTGAAGTAATAGGATACTCATTAGATCCTTATACAGAAAAAGATAATTTTGTTCTTTCAAATCTATCAGAAAAAATAATAGATATAAGAGGAGATATTAGAGATAGAAAAAAATTAAATGAAGTTTTTCAAAAATATGAACCTGAAATAGTTTTTCATTTAGCAGCTCAGCCACTTGTAAGATTATCTTATGACATTCCTGTAGAAACATATGAAATAAATGTAATGGGAACAATAAATATAATGGAAGAAATAAGAAAATGTTCAAAAACAAAAGTAGGAATATTAATAACAACAGATAAATGTTATGAAAATAAAGAACAAATATGGGGCTATAGAGAAAATGAACCAATGGGGGGATATGATCCATATTCTTCTTCTAAAGGAGCCTGTGAAATAGCAATAAATTCATGGAGAAATTCTTTTTTTAATCCTAAAGATTACGCTAGTCATAAAAAGAGTATTGCATCAGTAAGAGCTGGGAATGTTATTGGTGGTGGAGATTGGGCAAAGGATAGAATTCTTCCTGATTGTATAAGAGCATTGGAAGGGAATGGAATAATAGATATAAGAATGCCTAAATCTATAAGACCATGGGAACATGTATTAGAACCATTAAGTGGTTATTTATTGTTAGGTCAAAAGATGTTAGAAAATCCAACTAAATATTGTGAAGGATGGAATTTTGGACCAAATTTAGATGCGATAGTTCCAGTTTGGGAAGTTGCAACAAAAGTAATAGAATGCTATGGAAAAGGAGAATTAAAAGATATATCAAATCCAAACGCACTTCATGAAGCTAAACTTCTATTACTGGATATAACAAAAGCAAGGTTTGAATTAGGATGGGAACCTACTTTAACTATTTATGATAGTATTAATTTAACTACTGAATGGTACAAGAAGTATAAAGAAGAAAATGTATATGAATTATGTGTAAAACAAATAGAAGAATTTTGTAGTTTTGGAGAGATGAAATGAAAAAGAAAGCATTGGTTACAGGTGCAACAGGATTTGTAGGTTCAAATTTATGCTTAAAATTAATAAGTGAAGGATGGGAAGTTTATATAATTTCAAGAAAAGGCTCAAAATATGAGAGTATTAAAAACTTAAAAGAAAATATTAATATATATGAATATGATGGGAATTTATTAAATCTTAGTCAATATTTAATTAAAATAAATGTAAATGTGGTTTTTCATTTAGCTTCTTCTATTATAATAGAGCATGAACCGATGGATATATATAAATTAATGAATGGAAATTTAAAATTTGGAATGGAAATATTAGAAGCAATGAAAATTTCAAAAACTAGTTTAATTATTAATACGGGTACATATTGGCAAAATTATCATTCTCTTGAATACAATCCGGTAAATTTATATGCAGCAACAAAAGAAGCTTTTGAAAAAATAATAAAATATTATGTAGAGGCAGAAAAAATAAGATGTATAACATTAAAATTATTTGATACATATAGTGAAAATGATACTAGACCTAAATTAATAAATTTATTAAATAAGTTTGCAGATGAAAAGATAGAATTAGATATGTCAAAAGGAGAACAAGAATTAGATCTCATACATGTCAATGATGTTATTGATGCTTTTATAAAATCTTACGAGTATTTAATTGAAAATAAAGATATAAAATATGAGGAATTTGGAGTAGGAACAGGAAAAAAAATAAATTTAAAAGAAGTTATAGATATATTCGAAAAAATTAGTAGGAAAAAAATTAAAATCAATTGGGGAAAAAGAGCATATAGGAAAAGAGAAGTTATGAAAATTTGGAAAAGTTATAAGTTGTTACTTAATTGGAAAGTTAGGATATCTTTAGAAGAAGGATTAAAAAAGAATTTTGAATAATTTTATAATAAAAAGGATGTTAAATGAAAAAATTCATAGCAGAAAAATTTACTAAAATAAAAAATAATAATTTAATTTTAAATATTTTGTCTAATTTATTATTAAAAGGTGTTGGGATAATTTTAAGTTTTGTTTCAATACCACTTACATTAAAATATTTAGATAATAAATTTTATGGACTGTGGATACTAATATTATCTATAACAGGATGGATATACACTTTCGATATTGGAATAGGAAATGGGTTAAAAAACAAATTAGCAGAATCTATTGCAAAAAAAGAAGAAAAAATAGCAAAAGAATATATAGCTACAAGTTATTTTTTTGTAATTATTATTTCATTAACATTTTTCATAATGAGTTTCTTTTTTTTAGAAATTTTTAATATGAAATCTTTGTTAAAAATTGATATACTCTCTAGAGATAGTTTAAACAAAATACTTTTTATAAATATTGGATTTGTGTGCTTAAATTTTATTTTAGCATTATGTAATAATATATTTTTAGGTTCACAAAAATCATATTTAACTTCTATAAACAGTGTTTTTTCTCAAATATTAAATATTTTTTTCATAATAATGCTATTGATTTCAAAAAAAAAATCAATAGTGCTATTAAGCATATTTTATGGAGCAGCAATTTCAGTTTCCCATTTAATATTAACATTTTATTATTTTATTAGTAATAGAGAATTGTTTTTTAATTTAAAGGATATTAAATTAAAAAATAGCAAAAATTTATTAGGAATAGGAATCAAAATATTTATTATTCAAATAGCAAGTCTTATAATTTTTTCCACAGATAATTTTATAATATCTAGATTTTTAGGGATTGAAAAAGTAGCAGAATATAATATAGTAAACAAATTTTTTAGTGTACCATTAATAGTATTCTCTTTAATAACAGCTCCTATATGGCCTGCAGTAACGAAATATTATCATGAAAAAAATGTAGTATTGATAAAAAAATTATTAAACAAAATGAAAATAGTATTTTATTTTTTAGTTATTGGAGTAATAATTTTAGTAGTTGTAGGTCAATATTTTATTAAATTATGGACATTGGGAGTAATAGTGGCATCATCATCTCTTATAATAGCCTGTTCATTAGCTACTATTTTGACTATGTATAGTAATATATATTCAACATTTATTTTCGGAATAGGAGTATCTTGGTCAATAGTGTATCTCTCCTCGATACAAGCATTAATAAATTTAATAGTCTCTTATATGGCTATAAAATATTTTAATTTAGGAATTGTAGGTGTGGTATTAGGAACGTGTTTTGCAATGTCAACTAATTTGTTAGTATTACCTAGAAAATTAAAAAATCAATTAAACAATATTAATAATTATTAAGTTAAAAGTTTTTTTAATATAGATTGAAATATTTAATGATTAAGAATAAAATAATTATATGAGGAGACCTATGATTTACATAGCAAATAATATAAGAGAAATCTTTTTTTCATTTCTTTTAGAAAATATTGGTGAAAAA
>CAMTIW010000090.1 GCA_947072665.1 uncultured Fusobacteriaceae bacterium
GTTTACTTCTTTCGAATTTTTCTTTTGCCATTGTTCTTTTCCTCCTAAATTATATTAAATTTATTTATCTAAATTACAGTTTATTTTATTAAGAATCTAGGAAACTATTACTAGTTTCCTAATTTCAATAATATAAATTGCATATTAAATTACTTTCCTCTTTGCTCAGAAATTGCTTTTTGTACAGCTGCTGGAACTGGAGTATACTCTTCAAATTCCATAGAATACGTTGCTCTTCCTTGAGATTTAGATCTTAAATCAGTAGAGTATCCGAACATTTCAGATAGAGGTACTTTACCAGTTACGATTCTTGCACCATTTCTTTCTGTCATATTACTGATCATTCCTCTTCTTGAGTTAAGGTCACCAATAATATCTCCCACATATTCTTCAGGAGTTGTAACTTCTACTTTAAATACAGGTTCAAGAATAACTGGTTTACATTTTATAGCAGCTTGTTTAAGCGCCATTGAACCAGCAATTTTAAATGCCATCTCAGATGAGTCAACCTCATGATAAGAACCATCATATAAAGTTACCTTTACATCAACTAATGGATATCCTGCAACAACTCCACCTTCAAGAGCTTCTCTTGCACCTTTTTCTACAGCTGGAATATATTCTCTAGGAATTGCTCCACCTGAAATTTTATTAACAAATTCAAATTCTTTACCAGGGTTTGGTTCAAGAGTTATCTTAACGTGACCGTATTGACCTCTTCCTCCTGATTGTTTTGCATACTTAACATCTTGGTCTACTTTCGTAGTAATTGTTTCTCTGTAAGCAACTTGTGGTTTTCCTACAGTAGATTCAACTTTAAACTCTCTTCTCATTCTATCAACTAGAATTTCAAGATGAAGTTCTCCCATTCCAGATATTATTGTCTGACCAGTTTCCTCATCAGTTTTAACTCTAAATGTAGGATCTTCTTCTGCTAATTTAGAAAGAGCTATTCCCATTTTTTCTTGGTCAGCTTTTGTTTTTGGTTCAACAGCAACTGAAATTACTGGCTCTGGGAATACCATTCTTTCAAGAATAATTGGTTTGTCCATATCACATAGAGTATCTCCAGTAGTAGTATCTTTAAGACCTACAGCTGCAGCTATATCTCCACAGTATACCATATCAATTTCTTCTCTTTTATTTGCATGCATTTGAAGAATTCTTCCCATTCTCTCTTTTTTATTCTTAGTAGAGTTAAGAACATATGATCCTTTCTCTAAAACACCTGAATAAACTCTAAAGAATGATAGTCTTCCAACAAATGGATCTGTCATTATTTTAAATGCTAATGCTGAGAATGGAGCATCATCGCTTACTTCTCTAGACATTTCTATTTCGTCATTTTTAAGATCAGTTCCTTTTACAGCACCGATATCTATAGGAGAAGGCATAAATTCAACTATAGAATCTAATAATGATTGAATTCCTTTATTTTTAAAAGCAGTTCCACAAGTTACAGGAACAACGATATTAGCTATTGTAGCTATTCTTAAAGCTTTTTTTATTTCAGGAATAGAAATTTCTTCTCCAGCAAAGAATTTTTCCATTAAAGCATCATCAGTTTCAACTATTGATTCTATCATGAAATTTCTCATTTCTTGAGCTTGTTCTCTTAATTCTTCTCTGATTTCTCTAGTTTCAAAACTTTTTCCATCATCAGAAGCTAAAGGCCAAACTGTTTCTTTCATCTCTATTAAGTCTACTATTCCTTCAAACAAGTCCTCAGCACCGATAGGTAATTGGATAGGTACAGGATTAGAACCTAATTTAGTTCTTATATCTCTAACACACATCTCGAAGTCTGCTCCAACTCTATCCATCTTATTAAAGAAAGCTAGTCTTGGTACTCCATATTTATCCGCTTGTCTCCAAACAGTTTCAGATTGTGGCTGAACTCCGTCAACTGCTGAGAATACAGCAACTGCTCCGTCAAGTACTCTAAGAGATCTTTCAACCTCTACAGTAAAGTCCACGTGACCTGGTGTGTCTATTATATTTACTCTATGTTCTCTCCAGAAACACGTAGTTGCAGCAGAAGTAATTGTAATACCTCTTTCCTGCTCTTGCTCCATCCAGTCCATTGTAGCCGCACCTTCATGCACCTCTCCAATTTTATGCTCTACTCCTGTATAGAATAAGATTCTTTCAGTTGTAGTAGTCTTTCCTGCATCGATGTGAGCCATTATTCCTACATTTCTAGTCATATCTAACGATACTTTTCTAGCCATCTAAATATTCCTCCTCGAAGTGGTTACTATAAAAATTAAACTCTGTAATGAGCGAAAGCTCTGTTAGCTTCTGCCATTTTATAAGTATCTTCTTTCTTTCTTATAGTTGATCCATCATTATTTGAAGCTGCTATTAATTCAGCTGCTAATTTTTCTATCATACCATATTCTTTTCTTGCTCTAGTATTTTTTACTAACCATCTTAAGGCAAGAGTTTGTTGTCTTTCTACTCTAACTTCGATTGGAACTTGATAAGTAGCTCCTCCGATTCTTTTTGATCTAACTTCTACTTGTGGCTTAATGTTTTCTAAGGCTTGCTTAAATACATCATATCCCTCTTTCCCAGTTTTCTCTTTAATTAAATCCATTGCTGAATAAAATATACCTTCTATGATTGATTTTTTTCCGTCTACCATGAATGCATTTAGTGTTTTAGTTACAACTTTATCTGAGTATCTTGAATCAGGTAATACATCTCTTTTTTCTGCTGCTCTTCTTCTTGACATTTATTGCACCTCCCTATTATTATGCTTTTTTAGTTCCATATTTTGATCTTGATTGTTTTCTTTTTGCTACACCGGCAGTATCTAAAGCTCCTCTAATAACTTTATATCTAACACCTGGTAAATCTTTAGTTCTTCCACCTCTTGCAAGAATGATTGAGTGTTCTTGTAAGTTGTGTCCTTCTCCTGGAATATAACAAGTAACTTCGATTCCATTAGTTAACTTTACTCTAGCAACTTTTCTCAAAGCTGAGTTTGGTTTCTTAGGTGTAGAAGTATAAACTCTTACACAAACTCCTCTTCTTTGTGGGTTACCTTGTAACGCTGGTGATTTGCTTGCTTCTTTAAGAACTTTTCTTCCGTTCTTTACTAATTGGTTTAAAGTAGGCATTTTACCCTCCTTTTCTAATTTTTATTTTATAATTATTATTATAACTGGAATATTATAATTGTTTTCAGTGAAAATGTCAATATTTTGTTTTTAAAAGAACATTTTCCAAAATGGACAAAATAATATACAGTATGGATATCTTACATAAGACAATCTACATACTGTATATTATATCATAATTAATATGAAATACAATCTTTTTTTTGTACTCACATTTTTATTTAAATTTTATTATTTGCTTAAAATCAATTCTTTTTCTACTTCTTCCCACTCTTCAAGTATTTCTAATATCTTTTCATCATACAATTCTATCTCTTTTTGAATGCTCAAAAGTTTTTCTAAATCATTTATTTTACCTGCATTATCGTATTCTTTTTCTTTTTCTTTTTTTATATTTTCTATTTTTTCTAAGCTTTCCTCTAAACTCTCTAATTTTCTTTCTAAATATTTTATTCTATTTGCTATTTTTTTTTGTTCTTCATAGTTTAGAGAGCCTGTGCTATCCTTTGTCTTTTTTTCACGGTGAGAAATATATTCTTCATAATCACCTTTAAATAAAGTTGCCCCATCTTTATTAATTTCATAGATACTATTTACTGTACTTTCTAAAAAATATCTATCGTGAGAAACAACTATCAGTGTGCCATCATATTCTTCAAGAGCTTCTTCTAAAATTTCACGAGAATAAATGTCCAAATGGTTTGTAGGTTCATCAAATATAAGAAAATTAGGTTGTGATAATATTAATTTCATAAATTCAACTCTAGCTTTTTCTCCACCACTTAAAAGAGATATTTTTTTATCTACATCTTCATCTGTAAATAAAAATCCTCCTGCGAAAGTTCTTGCTTGTTCATATGTTAATGGATGATGTTCCATTAATTCTTCTAGAACACTATTATTTTTATCTAGACTATTATGGTTTTGATCATAATATCCAATTTTTACTCTTTCTCCCAATACTAAAGAACCTGAATTTTGAGTTTCTAAGCCATTAATTATTTTTAAAAGTGTGGACTTCCCAGCACCATTTTTCCCTATAACACCTATTCTATCTCCTCTATATATCTCTAAATCTAAGTTTGAAAATAATTTTAAATCTTCATAGGATTTAGCTAACTTTTCAATTTTAAGAACTCTATCCACACTTACACTTCCCACTTGAAATTTAAGTCTTATTTTTCTTACAGGAATTACAGGATTATCCATCTTTTCCATTCTATTTAATATTTTTTCTCTTCCTCTGGCCTGTTTACATTTTATACCAGCTTTATATTTTCTTATAAATTCTTCTGTTTTTCTTATTTTATCTTGTTCTTTTTCAAAAGATTTTATAGCTCCAGTTAAATAAGCTTCCTTTTGTATTTTATAATCTGTATAATTCCCACTATAATAATGTAAAGTTTTTCCTTCCATTTCAAAAACCCTATTAGTTACATTATCTAAAAATAACACGTCATGAGATATTAAAATAAAAGCTTTTTTATAATCTTTTAAAAATTTTTCTAACCATTCTATAGCAAGTAAATCCAAATGATTTGTTGGCTCATCTAAAATTAATAATTCTGGTTCTTCTAACAAAATTTTTCCTAAAGCAACCCTTGAAGCCTGACCTCCTGAAAGATCACCTATTTTATTGTCCCATATTTCTTCAGAAATTGAAAGACCATTCAATATTTGTTTAACTTTATACTCTAAATTATATCCTTCTGCTTGTTCATACCTAGACTGTAAAATAGAAAGTTTTTCCAAAATTTCATCATACCTATCTAAATTTAAATTTAGTTCTTCTGTTAAAATTTGGATTTTTTTATAATCTTCATGCAAATCATGATACACTTCCATAAGTTCGTGAAAAACACTATTATTTTCATTTAAATTAAAGTTTTGTGAAAGGTATCCTATTTTTAATCCATTTTTTTTTGAAATTGTTCCTCGTTTTTTAGTAATTAAATCTATATCATCATCTTCCATACCTAAAATTATCTTAATAAGTGTAGTCTTTCCTGCTCCATTTACACCTATTAATCCTATTTTGTCTTTTTCATCCACAGCAAAACTTATATCTCTAAATAATTCATCACCTGCAAAATTTTTACTTATATCATTAACTTGCAATATTGCCATTTTTTTCTCCTAATCTATCAAAATTCTTTTGCATATTATATCATAATTTAATCTTTTATGGTATTATATCTATGAATAATTAGCACTATACAATTTATAAATTTTAAATAATATAAAAAAAAGGGGGGAAAAGTAACTACTCTTTTAACTATAAGAGCATTACTTAAATACAGTGAAAAAATCTAGAATATTTATTTATCTTTTTCTTTTTACTTTTTCATTATCATTCTCTACAGAAATAAATTCTAAAAAAGAAATTTTAGACTCATTAGATTCTCAAATAGAAAATCTTCTTATGAAACAAAAGCAAATTATACAATTAAAAAAAAGAATAGAAGCGAGAGAAGTTGATATTAACGACCCTAATATCAAAAATAAAGACCTTAAAATTGCTTTAGTTCTTAGTGGGGGTGGAGCTAAAGGTGCTGCTCACATAGGTGTTCTAAAAGTTTTAGAAAAGTATAAAATTCCTATTGATATTGTAGTGGGAACTAGTGTTGGTAGTATTGTTGGTGCTATGTATTCTATTGGATATACCCCTGAAGAAATTGAAAATATTGTTCTAAATATTAATTTTAACACTCTTATTAGTAATTCTGTAAATAGAAATCTTGAAACTGTTGAAAAAAAATTTGGTACTAATAAATATCCTCTATCTTTTAATATAAAAAAAGATTTTGATCTGTCAATTCCCATGGGGCTTGTCAATGGACAAAATATTTATTTTCAGCTTAAAGAAATTTTTTCAAGAGCTAGTAATATTAAAAATTTTGATGATTTTCCTAGACAATTTCGAGCAATTACAACTGATCTTCAAAGTGGAAAGGAAGTTATCTTAGATCATGGAGATCTTGCACTTTCAACATTTAAAAGTATGGCTATTCCTAGTTTTATAGAACCTGTAAATGATAATGGTACTTATTATGTGGATGGTGGACTTGTAAATAATTTCCCTGTTGATATTGCATTAGCTTTAGATGCTGATATTATAATAGCAGTTGATATCACTGCTGGAGAAACCATTATTAATAACAGTTCAAATATAATAACAGTTTTAGATAAAATATCTACCTATGCAGGAGATAAAAATACAGCAGTTAATAAAAAATTAGCTAATATAGTAATTTCACCCAATGTTAAAAATCATGATACTATAGATTTTAACAATTTAAAACCACTCATCTTAGCCGGTGAACAAGCCGCTATGGAAAGCGAAAAAGTTCTTTGGAACCTTTCAAATGAAAAAAAATTTAACGAAATTAATAATAAAAGATTAAAAAAATTAAAAAATTTAATTTCAGAAGATAATATTGAACTTATAGGAAATAC
This sequence comes from uncultured Fusobacteriaceae bacterium, assembly GCA_947072665.1. Classification (GTDB taxonomy): domain Bacteria; phylum Fusobacteriota; class Fusobacteriia; order Fusobacteriales; family Fusobacteriaceae; genus JAGNZR01. The sequence continues at coordinate 6,582 of CAMTIW010000090.1, forward strand.
AGTTTTAACTAAAAAGAAAGTTTTATCTCTTAAACCTGACGTTAGGGATCAAGAAATTACTAGACATGATTTAGAAAAATGGGCTGAAAAAATCTATTCTCTAGAATATGTTTCAAAAATTTACTATGAGACAAAAGGTGATAAAATTATATTCAATGTAGAAGAAACTGATAATATAAATCTGAATTTTGGATTAAATTATTCCTCAGATATAGGTCCTTCGATAAAAACAGGAATGGAATTAAAAACATTAAATTTATTCAATTCCTCTTATTATTTAGATTTATCACTTTCTAAATATCCTGATATTGCTATAAAAAATAACTATATATATAATTTAAATGGAATCAAATTAATAACTGGTTTTGAAACTGGTTTTGAAAGTAGACCTCTTTTATTTTGGAAAAATGGTAAAAATATTTCAACTTTCAATTCTCAAAATATTTTTGCAAATATTTCATTTGCAACAGCAATTACAAATCAATCTGTTTTTGGAGTATATTTTGAATATAAAAATATCAAAAATTTTTACCAAAGTGGGGATAGAAGATTTCCATTTTCCATGTTAGATGAAGACAAATCATATATAAAAACTTCTACTTTTTTAATATTTGATAACTTAAACTCCAATGCCTACCCTACCAAAGGAATATCTTTTTTTGGAGAAGCTTATCATTCAAGTAAAAAAATATTTCAAAGCAGTGATTTTCAAGGTTATATACTTTCTGGTGCTTATTTTTATCCATTAACTAAAAAACTCTCTATTGGAGCTACTGCTATTACTGTTGGTATAAATGGTAATAATATTCCTTTGAATGAACGTCCAACTTTGGGAGGTATAAGAACTATTACCAAAAGTTCCTCTGTTGCGTTTTATGGTTTATCACAAATGCAAAGATACCTAGAAGAAGCATATGTTACAGGTTTTCAATTTAAATACAATCTAGCAGGTTCATTAAATTTTATAGCAAGATACAACTATGCTTGGATTAATCATAATCAAAAATTAAGTGAATTTCAATCTAATAAAAAAACGATATCTGGATATGGTGGTGGTATTGGTTGGGATACCTTCTTAGGTCCCATGGATTTCATACTAAGTAACGATAGTGAAAATGGTGGATTTTTATTTAATGTTTATATAGGATATGTTTTTTAAAAAGTTTAAAGAGAAGAAACTATTAAATAATAATTTCTTCTCTTTTTTATGCATTTTATTATAATTAAATATCACAAAAAGAGCCTTAAGATTAATATTATATAATCTTAAGGCTCTTTTCTTTACAATAAAAAAGCTTGGCAAATTCCTATTCTCCCAGGCAGCTTC
>CAMTIW010000091.1 GCA_947072665.1 uncultured Fusobacteriaceae bacterium
AATATAAAAATAATCCAAATGAGATACTAGGGTTATAGAAACAAAGTTAAGAAAAAATACATAATGTAATAATAAAAGATTCAATTCATGTAAATAAGTTTGGGAAATAAATAATAAATAACCAAGTTGATTGTGTGGTAATTGTTGAAGATATTGAAATTAATAAAAATGGAGTTGAAATTTTAAAATTTTTTATGCCACAAATATAAATAAAAAATTATTTAAAATTGCGAACAGCAAAAGATAATAGCTGTTTTTATTTTACTTAATAAATAGCTATGAAAAAAAAATTATAAAAAAAAACAAAACTTTCATATTTTAAATTAATTTTATATTTGTTACAATAGCAACAAGTAAGTGAACTTGAGTTCATAAACGAACTTAAAGTATAAAAATAGGTTGTTTCTAAATTTAAGCTAAGGAAATTATTTGGAGGATAGATGAAGGTTAAGATATTGTCAATATTTTTTATATTAATATTAAGAGTTTTTGCATTTGAATTTGGTCCTATGGGATTTGATAAAAGAATAGACACTGGAGAAGGGTATGGAGAATTCGCTTATACAAATAGTAGTAATGAAGTTATTAGATATAAGGTAAAAATATTTAGTACAGGAAGAGAAAATGATATTTCTAAATATGTAAGCGTTTACCCTAAAATATTGACAATTAAACCTCAAAGTATTGGTAGGATAAAAGTTTATGTAGAAGCACCACCAACGTTAAAAAAAGGATTATATAGATTTATGGTTGGAAGTGAAAGTGTGTCTGTCCCTTATTTACAGAAAAGTGAGAAAGGGAAAATTGCCCCTTCAGTATCTCTTAAAACATCTGTAGCACTTGAAATGGAAGCTTATGTGGGAGAAGTCAAAGAAGAGTTTAATATAACAAACGAAAAAATTAAAGAAATAATTGATAAAGAAGGTAAAAAGAAAAAGATGTATACATCTAAACTTTTAAACGATACAGAAAGAGGCTATGAAATTGGAGTAGGATTCTTTGATGGTAATAATAGTTTAATATCGGTAAATCCAATGGGAAGGATAAAAAATGGTGGTGAATTATTAATAGAAGAAGAAATACCACCATTAGCTAAAAAGGTTGTTTTTTACGATTATAATAATCAAGTTTTTGTAGGTCAAAAAATTGATCTAAAATCAGTAAAATAAGTAGTAAATAATCATCGCTAAGATGTTATTTTATAAAAAAATTAGGGAGGAATAAATTATGAAAAAATTATTATTCGGAGTTATAGCATTATCAGCATTATCTTTTGGAGCTAATCCAGGGGATACTGTGCCAACAACACAAAATGGAACAGGTTCTGCAAGTGTACCTATGGAAGTTAGAGTTACTGTTTTACCAAAAGGGTCAAATTTGATATTAGTAGATCAAAATAATATATTAATTAACAAATTAATATTTGAGCATGGAAGTATGATAGCAGGACTTAGCGCAGAGTCAAAAGTTGAAAAAGAAGTTAGACTTATGAGAGCAGATGGGAAAGCATTTGCGACTAATGGAACTGATACGTATAAAGCTAAATTTGAAGCTAATGATTTAAATGGAGCTTCGATTGATGGAACTGGAACAAATAATTTTAAATTAGTTAGACAAACTGGAATAGATGCTGAAATAGAGTCTACTTTCACATTTAGAACAAGTGATATAGACGTATCTGCAACTGATAAAATGGTTATGACAAAAGTTATTTCTACAATACCACAACTAGGAAGTACTCAAGATTCAGGTCTTTATGTAGGTTCAGGAGAATTTAAAGCTACTTTAACTATGAATTAATTAAAATCTAATCAACAATTTAAAAAGGTAGTTATTAATTTAACTACCTTTTTTTACTAAATATAGAGGAGGAAAAATTGAAATTTATCTATGTATTATTTTTATGTTTTAGCACAATGATATCTGCTTATACCAATGTAAGTCCTGTATATTTTGATGAAAGAATAGACGGGGAAGGGGGATATAAAGAGTATACCCTTACAAATTCTACAAATAAAGTTTTAAAATATAGAATATATTCAGAAAAAATTAGTGACAGTATGGATATGAGTGAATGGATAGATCTTTATCCAATGAGTTTAACTCTTAAATCAGGAGAAAGTAAAAAAGTGAAAATGTTAGTATCAGCACCTAAAGAAGCTAAAGAAGGTGAATATATTGCAGTTTTAGGAATAAAAGAATTAGAAGTACCGAATGAAAAAGAAAGTAAAAATATAAGTCTTTTAACAAATTTAAAAATAGAAATAGCTGGTTATATAGGGGATTTAAAACCAAGTATTAAAATAGATAAAATATTATTAAAAAACAAAGAAAATTTAGAGTTGAAAATTACTAATACAAGCAAACGAAGATATCGTTTTGATGGGTATTTAGAAAAAATAGATGGAACTAGAGAGTTTTTTAAATCATTTAGGTTATTTGCAGGGGAGACAAAAAACTTTGATGATTTAAAAATAAAGAATTTAAAAAATAATGAAAAATTAAAATTTATTATATTAGATGGGGAAGGAAATAAATTAATAGAAAAAGAATTGAAATAGCAGTGGAGGAAAATTATGATGTTTTGGAGGAAAGTTAAGTTTTTTTTATTTTTTTGTATAATAATAGTTTCATCAAATGCGGAAGAATTAAATAATATAGATTTAGAGGCATTGAGAAAAAGTGGTGCAATATCACAAGAGGACTATGATATTTTATCTAGTGGTTCAGAGCTAACTGATGGAGATTATTTATATGAGTTAAGAGTCAATGGAGAGTTAAAGTCTAAAATATATGAAGTTATATTAAAAAATAAAAAAAACTATTTTCCATTGAAAAGTTTTTTAAAGGCTATTTCATTCACCAATTACGTTATAAATATGAATGAAGAAAAAATGAGATTTTATTTAGGGGATTCTTTAAAAGAAGTTAAATTAGAAAAAGATAAATTAAAAATAGATGGTGAGAATGAAATAACCTTAGGAAAAGATAGCTATTTTCAAGACGGAGATGAAGTTTACTTAGAAGAAGAATTATTTAAATCTATATTTTTAAAAGTTATGAGAATAGATAATGAAAATTTTAAACTTAATTTATATTTAAACTTTGCTTCACCTGAGGATATAAAGGTTCGTGTTGAAAGAACAAAAAGTGATTTGGAAGATGAAAAAGATATAAATACACTTTTTTATACAAACAAAAATAAATTATTTGAGTTGGGATATTTAAGAACTAAATTTAATCAACTATTTATAAAAGACAAATCTAAAAGTGACCGTTTTAAGCGTGACTGGGAAGCAGATCTTGAATATCAAGGTGCTACTTTATATGGTCAATTAACAGCTAATTATGATGTGAAAGAGACGAAATTTGATGATGTTACATTGAGATATAATGATATTTGGGAAAATCATACACTTGAGTTAGGAACATATAGTGCTGGTGATTATTCAAGAGAATCAGGACTATCTTTTAAAAAGGAAAAAGGGTATATAATAACATCAAATAAAACATATATAATAAAAGAAAATGTCCCTATTGGAAGTAGGGTAGAACTTTTATATATGGGATTCCCTATTGATGTAAAAGATGCAGAAAATGGTGTGGTTGAATTTGATAATCCAGAAATAAAAAGTGATAGAGAATACACTTTGAAAATATACCAAGCATCTGGAGAAATAACATTTGTAAAAATAAGTACAGCAAGTGATTATAATCAACAAAATAAAGGAGAAATAGAGTACGATATCAATATAAGAGAAGATGATAATTCTAAGAAAATTAAAACAGATTCCAATATTTATTATGGACTTTTGGATAATTTAACTGTTGGTTTAGGCTATGAACGTGAAATAGAAGAGATAGATAATAAATATAGATATTTAGAAAATGGAAGATTAGAATTAGTGTACTCTAATTTTATATATAATTATCCTTATACAATAGTTGGGGGTGGAGAAAAAACATTTAATAAAATTTATGATAAAAATAATGAGAGAAATACTAAAGACCGAGTACATTATGATTTTAAAGGTCAATTAGATATTGATAACTTAAGATTTAAGGTGGAACATGAAAATAAAGATTCATATTATGATGAAAAACAAATAAATAACTATAATGTACAATATAGACCTTTTAAGTCCCTTCGATTTGAATATGAATATGAACGAACAGATTACTATAAAGAAGAAAGAGATTCAGATTCTAAATTTAAAACATCATTTTCTAGAAATTTAAAAAATATATTGGTTACAGCAGAACATGAAGCTTCTAGAAAAGATAAAGATACTTATAATTTAAATTTTTACTATAATGGATTTAGAACTTTTACAACTAGATGGGAAAATAAATGGGAAGATGATGGGAAAAATTATGAGACTGCATTAACACTTTTCAATAGTAGTAATAGGATTTTAGATTATACAGTGCAAGCTAGATATTCTGAAAAAAATAAAGATATGTTAACTTTTAAATTTAATATTAAACTTGATAATTGGCTTAATTTTGATATGTTTGCTGACAAAAAAGGAAATCAAGAATATAAAATTGGAATAGATAGAATAACTGATTTAAAAAACCCTATGGAAAAAGTTGAAAATATGGATAGTAGCAGAGTAAAAGTAATAACATTTATTGATATAAATGATAATAATATTTGGGATGAAACAGAGCCACGAATAAATAATGTAAAAGTTAAAATAGGGGACAAAGAAGTAATAACGGATAAAAAAGGTGAAGGAATGTTTTATGGAATACCTAACCATATGAAATATAATTTAAATCCAAGTATAAGAAAACCATCTTTTGTTTTGGGAACTAATAAAATTGTGATAAAAGGAAAAAACACTTCAACTTTAGAAGCATATATTCCAGTAAAACCAATGCTTACACTTACAGGAATAATAAATATAGATGATAATTTAGTAAAAGAAAATAGTAGTAAGATGGCATTATATGGGGATATATTGGTTAAAGTAAAAGATATTAAAGGAAAAGTAATTGATATGAGTATTCCAGATGAAACAGGAATTTTTGAGATAAGTGGATTACTTCCGAAACAATACTATATAGAAGTATCCTATATAGGTATAAATTATAATATTAAAAAATTAGATGAAATTATTAAATTAGCATATATTGATAATTCAAGAGAGAATAATTATGTTTTAAATATTTCAAAAGATTCTATTAGTTTTTTGAAAAAAGGGGAGGAGTTATAAAGTGAATAAAAGTAAAATAAAATTATTATTTATTTTTGTAGTAACATCACTTTTTTCATATGCAAATTTAGTATTTGAAAAACCTAATATCTCTTTACCTAATATAGAAGATATTGTTATACCTACACTTCCAACAGATGATAAAGAAGAGAAAGATGAAAATGGTAATATAATAGGAAGAAGAATTCTTGAAAAAAATACAACAGTATATTTAGAAAGTAAAGTGAAACTATTTGTTCCACTTGAGATAATTTCAGATATTGATATTGAAACAATGGTGGTAGACAATCAAAAAGTTGAAATTCCATTTGAAATTGAGATGAACAAAGAACCTGAAAGAAAAGATTATTACAGACTGAAATATAGTGAAGATAAAATAGATATAGATATGGATGGGGAGTTAGATACTTTTATCTACTCTTCACCGTTTATTAATACTAAAATCCTAAAAGATAATATCATATATATAGATGGTGGGAAAATTTCTAAAGAAGGTACGTTTAAGAAGAAAGTATATATGACTATTGAGATTAAGGAGTAAAAATGAAAAAAATTATAATTTTTTTAACAATGATATATCTTTATAATTATAGTTTTGGAGAGATAAAAATAAAAATTTTTGAACCTATAAGATTTAAAGATGTAATAACTAAAAGTATAACAGGAGATAAAATAGTAGGGGTAGGAATATTAGAAATAAGCACAGAAGATTTAGAAAATGACGGTGGAAAGAAATTAGTTTTTAATTTTCCAGAGATGGGAGCTATGACAAATAAGAAAAAATGGATAAAAATTGAGGAATATAGATTAGAAAGTAAAAATAAAGAGTTTGTTATCACTAAAAAAATAGAACAAATAAAAATATTTGCAATTTTAGATAAAAAAGATTTAGACAATGGAGAAGATGCAACTATTATAGAAGGAGAATATATAGGTTATGTTCCATTAATTGTATCTCAATATGGAAAGTTAAATCAAAAAGGAGAATAATATGAAAAGTTCATATTTATTTAATTTAATTAATCTATTCTTAATGTTTTTCATTAGTGTTTCCACTGTTGAAAGTAAAGAGTTGGAGTTTGAATTAAAAAAAATCGATGAAAATCTTGTGATGATAAATATAGTACCTACAGATGGTATAATCCCTGAATATGTAGAAACTGAAATAAATGATAATGAATATCCATATCATAAGGTAATAAAAGGAGAATATTTATCAAAAATATCAAAAACTTATAATAAAAAAACTTCGAAATTAGTAGAAATAAATGAAATAAGAAATCCAGATTTAATATATCCTGAACAAAAAGTATATTTAGAAAAGAAGAAACCAGTAGACATGAATTTAATACCAGAATATTATACAGTTAAAAAAGGTGAAAATCTGATTTCAATAGCTTATTCTTATGATTTAGATTGGAAAAAGATAAAAAAAATAAATAATTTAAATGCAATAACAGATATTTATCCTGGAATGAGGATAAAATTGAAATAGGGGGAGTAACTTCATGCTTAATTTAAAAAAAAATTTACAAAAGATAGTTGGGGTTTTTATCTTTTCTATGATATTTTATACAACTTTTTCAGATAGAGAAATTCCACACTCCATAATAAAAAATAACCCAAATAAAGAAGTAAGAGAAATAAATACATTGGAAAGAAGAAAGAATAAAGCTGAATTAAATATAAGCGTAACTAAAGTAAATAGTGAAAATATAGAAATTCAAGTGGATAAGAGTAGAAAAAAAATGTTTGTTACATTGGAAGATGTAACTGTTGGAGATCAAGTTTTTATCAAAGAGAAGATAGAAGCTATTCCAACACCTGAAACAGGGGTAGGAAGAAAAGCAATTAACAGACAAAAAAGGTCAACTACAAATATTGATTCTAATTTGAAATATGATATAAAAGTAGTAAGAAATACAGGTGGGAAAAAAAGATTAGAAATTGATTATACAACATTGCCAAAAGAAGTATATTTAGGAGTAACAGATTCTAAATACGATGTAAAAAAAGTATATAAAGGTGTATATAAAGATTATAATGTCCCTAAAAACAATAGAGTTAGTATTAAACTCTGGTTATTTGCAGAGGATTTTGATAAACATACAAATCTAGTTATAGATCCTTCCAATAATGGAAGTGGAAATTTTAAAATAAGATCTCAAAGTAGTTATAGTAGTCCAGAAAATGCAGTTGAAAAAAGTGGAACTCATTCGGTTTTTGAAATGAGTGGATCTTTAATTGATTTTGATTTTGAAGATAGTGATAAAGTTACTATTGAAAATGAAAAAAATATAACAGTACAAAAAAATAATCAGGGAAGTTTTTATGATGATAAAAATAAATATTCTGAGTTTTCCATGGGAGGCTATAAAGCAAAAGCAAGAATATGGAGTGAATATAAAGGAATAGAATTATCATTAGAAAAAAATAATGGTGAAGATGGCTACAGTTCTTTTAAATTAGTTCATAAAGATTCTAATAATAATTTGATTCAAGAAATAAATTTTGAAATTTATAGAAATAATAATGAATTTAAGAAATATTTTAATTTTGGGGATAATGGAAGAGAAATTCAATATTCTAGAAATTTATTGAATAAATATATAAATATCCCACTGATTAACGAAATACAAAATCTTTTCATAGATGAATT
>CAMTIW010000092.1 GCA_947072665.1 uncultured Fusobacteriaceae bacterium
CTCCACCATTTTTGCCTAGATAGCTCAGTTGGCTAGAGCATTCGGTTCATACCCGGACGGCCGTAGGTTCGAATCCTATTCTAGGCACCATTTAATAATTATGCACCTTTATTAGGTGCTTTTTTTATATAATTATATATAAATTATTAAAAAGGGAGTATAGGAGATAATATGGAAATCTTTAAGTTTATATTAGCAGGATTGATATTGGGATTACCCTTTGGACCTGTGGGAATTTTATGTATGGGAAAAACAATAGAAGAGGGAAGAGAAAGTGGATTTGCATCGGCATTAGGAGCTGTTACAGTTGATGTAATGTATAGTATTGTAGTATTTTATACATTGATGAAAATAAATTATTTAATAGTTTCGCATGATTTAATGCTTCGCATTATAGTTGGAATATTTTTAATGGTTGTAGGAAGTACAAAACTTTTTGGAAAAAATAAAATAGATAAAAGTATGTTTAAAAAAGAAGTTAAAAATAAAGAAAAAATAAATGAAAATTTGAAGAAAAACTATATAAACATATTATTAATATCTCTTCCAAATGTTTTTAATGTAGTTACAATAATGACTATTTTTACAGGGTTGGATGTATTTAGTATAAAAGGAGATTTTATATTAATTAAACTCATATTAGGAATGTTTGTAGGAGATTCTTTGTTGTGGTTTATAACGACTTTTATATTGGGTAATTTAAGGGAGAGAATAACTGAAAAAACTATTGGAATTGTTGTAAAAGTTTGTGGTGGACTTGTGTTTTTATTCGGTGTTATTTTAGAGATTCAAGCTGTAATATCAAAAATATAAGAAAAATAAAAAAATTAAAAAATAAAGAAATAAAAAATTCCAAAGATGAATTATTCTTTGGAATTTTTTTTAATACCCATTGGTCATAATAAGTTGTAATTCATCATCTTTATCTTTTTTAAACCCTATATGTATTCTATTTTGGTGTTTATAAAAAATAATCATATCATAAGATAATTTAGACTTAACTATTTTATTAAAAATTAATCGTTGATCATGGGAACGAGTGGATCTAAAATCAACTGCAAGACCAGCGAGATGTCCAGAGTGAGATGCACCGCCAACTGATCGATTATGACTAGAAGTTCTATACCAACTGGTAATGCTAACAGGTTCTCCTAAAAAACTACGAACCTCTTCCATTCTTTTAGCAGTATATTTTAAGTTACTATAGATGTCATCTGTTATTGGAATATCAACTTTAATAGCTTCTTTTAAAATAAAATTTCTAGAAAGTTTACCGTTTAGGTCTCTTTTCTTTCCTCGTTTATCAATGGAACTACATCCTGTGAAATATAAAAGTGTAAATATAAAAATTAAAATCTTGAAATATTTGAAGAATTTTATTCTATTCATACTGTCACCTTCTAGCTAAAAACTCTATAAATTAACGTCTTCTTCCTAATTTAGGAATAGACATATTTGGCATACCACCTTTGGACATATTAGACATATTTGGCATTTTACCACCACTGAACATTTTCATCATTTGCTTCATTTGTTCAAATTGTTTTAAAAGTTTATTTACATCAGATACTTCTGTACCACTACCTTTAGCTATTCTAATTTTTCTACTGGATTTTAATATTTCAGGATTTTTCTTTTCTTTATTTGTCATTGATTGTATAATAGCCTCAACTTTTTTCATCTCTTTTTCAGCAGGAGCAATATCTCCAATATCTCCGACACCTGGAATCATCTTTAATATATTTTTTAAAGGACCTAGTTTTTTTATTGTTTGAAGCTGTTTTCTAAAATCTTCTAAATCGAATTTTTGTGTTCTTATTTTTTCTTCTAGAGATTTAGCGTCGTCTTCGTTTATTGCTTCTTGAGCTTTTTCAACAAGAGAGATAACATCTCCCATTCCTAAGATTCTAGATGCTAGTCTTTCTGGATGAAAAAGTTCGATATCTTCAATTCTTTCACCAGTTCCTATAAATTTAATTGGTTTTCCAACAACAGATTTGATAGAAAGAGCAGATCCACCTCTACTATCACCATCTAATTTAGTTAAAATCACACCATCAATACTTATTGCATCATTAAAATTTTGAGCAAGATTAACAGCATCTTGTCCTATCATAGCATCTACTACAAGCAATATTTCTTGTGGTTTAGTAAGTTTTTTTATCTCTTTTAATTCATTCATTAGAGTTTCATCTACATGAAGTCTACCTGCAGTATCAAGAATAACATAACTAGCTCCATATTCTAAAGCTTTGGCTAAAGAATTACCACAGATATCCACTGGGTTTTTACTATTTTCTTCAGCATAAACAGGAACACCTATTTTTTCTCCTAAAACTTGTAATTGTTTAATAGCAGCAGGTCTATATACGTCTGCTGCAACTAAATATGGTTTTTCCCCTTGTTTTTTTAAAAAATTGGCAAGTTTAGCAGCAAAGGTAGTTTTTCCGGCTCCTTGAAGACCAGCAAGTAAAATTATAGTTGGATTTTTAGGTGATTTAGTTAGTCTAGAATTAGTTCCACCAAGAAGTTCTACTAGTTCATCATTTACTATTTTAATAAACTGCTGACCTGGGTTAATACCAGAAAGAACAGTTTCACCAACTGATTTTTCTAAAATTTTAGTGGTGAAATCTTTCACTACTTTATAATTCACATCAGCTTCTAAAAGAGACATTTTAACTTCTTTAAGAGCATCTTTAACATTGGCTTCACTTAATTTACCATGCCCTCTTACTTTTTTAAAAATACTTTGGAATCTATTTCCTAAATTTTCTAACATCTATTTCACCTCTTATTTTTAGTTTAAAACATTTTTTCTAATATTTTATCTATATTTTCCACGGTTAAATCTTTTTTTAAATTTTCAAGTTCTTTTTCAATCTCACATTCTTTTTTATAAAAACCTATATTTTTTTCATAGTCATAAAGAGTTTTCATTCCTCTTTTTATATTATCATAGACAGCTTGTCTACTTACAGTGTGGTTTTTAGCTATTTCTGAAAGAGATAAATCTCCCTCTAAATAATCAATTAAATAGTCTTTTTGTTTGTCACTTAATAAATTTTTATAATAATTTAAAAGGACAGATATTTCTAATAATTCTTTTAATTCCATCAGTTCACCCACTTCTTATATTCTTATTTATTATAATAAATATATGCTAAAGTGTCAAGGGAACATATATTATGAAAATATAATAAAAAAAGGCTTAACCATACATAATGATTAAACCTTAATTTAATTTTGAAAAATTAATTAGTTCTTTTTAGCTGCTTCAAATTTAGCCCATACTCCAGCTTTATCTAATATAGATTTTACTGTTCTAGTTGGTTGTGCTCCATTTAAAAGTAATTTGATGATTTCTTCTTCTTTTAAAACTACTCTTGAATCTTCTAATGGGAAATAGTTTCCTAATTGAGCAAAAGCTTTTCCATCTCTTTTAGTTAAAGCTTCCATAGCTACTATTCTGTATACAGGTCTCTTTTTTGCACCTAATCTAGTTAATCTTAATTTTAACATTGTTAATCACTCCTTAAATAATTGAATTTTATATTACTGTATTATTATAACCGGAAATTTAAAAAGTGTCAAGTAAATTTTCTTTACATAATAAACATTGAAAAAAACTAGAAAAATTAGTATAATTATAGGATAAAGATTAAAAAAATTATGAGAGGATGAATAAAAATTGAAAATTGGAAAATTAACTATTTCAGATTTAAAATCACTTATTTTAGATAATATAAAAAATAATCGAGAAGAAGTTTTAAGTAATCCAGAAATTGGAGGAGACTGTGCTATTATTAGCTGCAGTGGAGAGAAATTAATTTACTTATCTTCTGACCCTATAACTGGTTCAACAAAGGATATAGGAAGGCTAGGAGTGAATATAAATGCCAATGATATAGCAACTTCTGGGAGTGAACCACTGGGGATAATGCTAACTATTCTAGCTCCACCAACTACCCAAAAGTATGAATTGGAAAGGATAATAAAAGAAGCTCAAGAAGAGTGTGATAAACTTAATATGTCTATATTAGGTGGGCACACAGAGATTACAGATGCTGTGAACAGAATAATAATTTCTGTAACAGCTATTGGAATTGGTGAAAAAAAACAGTTAAAACTACAAAATAAGTTGAAACCAGGAGATTGTTTTTTAATAACGAAAGGTGTTGGGATAGAAGGGACTGGAATAATAGCTAGTGAGAAGGAAGATGAACTCATAGAAAAATTTGGAAAAGATTTTGTAGAAAGAGCAAAAGAAAATTTAAATCGTACTAGCGTTGTAAAAGATGGCATGTTGGGAAAAGAATTAGCCAAGAGTATGCATGATGCAACAGAAGGTGGTATTCTAGGTGCAATATGGGAACTTTGTGAACTTGGTGGATTTGGAGCTAAAATATATGAAGATAATATATTTATCTCTAAAGAAACAAAAGAAATATCTAACTATTACAAAATAGACCCATTGAGACTAATTTCAAGTGGAACTATGTTAATTTTAGTGGAAAAAAAAGATTTAGAAAAACTTATAAAAATATATGCTAAAAATAATATTGAAAGTTATTTTATAGGGGTTCTGACCGAACAAAAAGAAAAGATAATGATAGCTTCAAATGGTGAAAAAACTTTGATTGAAGAGCCTGAAAGTGATGAATTATATAAAGTTGTTTAGAGAAAAAGAAGTACTATTTAAAAGGGAGCTGAAAGATGAGTATTAAATTAAAAGCAATAGAGATTTTAAGAGAGTATAGAGCGGGTAAATATTCTAATATATTACTTGGAGAATTTTTTAAAAAAAATAATTTTACAAATGGAGAGAAAGGTTTTATTACTGAAGTTTTTTATGGGGTAATAAGGAACGAGATTTTTTTAGATTATGAAATAAATAAGAGAGTTAAGTCTATAAAAAAAGACTGGTTAAAAGAGTTATTAAGAATATCATTATATCAATTAACTTACATGAATAGTGATGATAAAGGTGTTGTTTGGGAAGGTTCTGAACTTGCAAAGAAAAAATATGGAGTACCTGTTGGGAAATTTGTAAATGGTGTTTTAAGATCATATATAAGGGAAAAAGATTCAGATATATTGGAATTAAAAAAAGAAGGGAAATTAGATGTTTTATATTCTTGCCCACTTTGGTTTTATGAGGTTGTAAAAAATAAATACGGAGAAAATACAGAAAAATTTTTACTATCAATAAAAAAAGTACCGTATATGAGTTTTAGAGTAAATAAACTTAAGTATAATGAGGAAGCATTTGAAAAATTATTAATAGAGAATAAAATAAATATATTAAAAAAAGTTAAAAGTATCTATTATGTGGATTCAGGTGTGCTTTTAAACTCACCAGAATTTAGAGAGGGGAAGATAACTGTTCAAGATGCTTCGTCATATTTATGTGGGAAAATTTTAAATCCTAAAAGTGGAGATTCAGTAGTAGATGCCTGTAGTGCTCCAGGTGGAAAAGCTATTTCCATGGCTGAAATTATGGGGAATGAAGGTGAAATATTAGCTTTTGATATTCATACACATAAACTTAAATTAATAGAGGATAATTGCAATAAAATGGGTGTTACTATTGTAAAAGCAATAAAAATGGACGCTAGGAAATTAGTTCATCAAAGTAAAAAATTTGATAAAATTTTAATAGATGCACCATGTTCAGGTTACGGTGTATTAAGAAAAAAACCAGAAGCATTATACAATAAAAATAGAGAAAATATTTTAGAGCTAGCAGAGTTACAGTATGAAATATTAAAAGCTGGAGCTGAGATATTAAAAGTTGGTGGAGAGTTAGTTTACAGTACTTGTACTATAACAGATGAAGAAAATAGTATGAATATTGCTAAATTTTTAAGAGAACATAAAAACTTTAAGAGTGTAGAATTTACCATGCCAGAAAATGTAAATGGAGTTTTTGATGAGTTTGGTGGGTTCCAAATAGACTATACAGAGGAAGTTTTAGATAGTTTTTATATTATAAAATTAACAAAAATAGATTAGATTGGAGTTGGAGAAGTGTTAGAAGAATTAAAAGAAGCGAATGAATATGTTATAAAAAAAATAGTTGAAAAAAATAAATTGATTTTAGAAATGGAAGAGTATGCAAGAGAAAATAATGTACCTATAGTAACTAAAGAAGTAGCTAAATATTTAGAATTTTTAATTAGAAGTTCTGGATTTAAAACTATTTTAGAGGTTGGAACAGCTATTGGTTATTCAGGAATAGTAATGTTGGAAGCCATGAATCATAAGGATGGAAAACTTGTAACAATTGAGATAGATGAAGTTAGATATGAAGAAGCTAAGAAAAATTTTGAAGAATCAGGTTATAAAAATATTATGAGCTATTTAGGTGATGCTAATGAAGTTCTTCCTGTTTTAGTTGAACAAAAGGAATGTTTTGATTTTATTTTTATAGATGCATCAAAGGGTCAATATCAAAGATTTTTTGAAGAATCATATAAAATGCTAAATAAAGGTGGAATAATTTTTATAGATAATATAATGTTTAGAGGTTATCTATATAAAGAATATCCAAAAAGATTTAAGACAATAGTTAAGAAATTAGATAAATTTATTGATTATTTACATGAGAAGCATGACTTTGTCTTGCTACCTTTTGGAGATGGGATTGGACTTGTACGGAGTAAACTGTAGGAATTAATGGAAAGTTAATAATAAGAATAGAAAAATGATTGGTTAAGGGATGATGTTATGATAATCCATAAAAAAATTAAACAATATGATAATAATTATTGTTCATATAATAATCAGATATTTAGTATAGAAAAAATATTTAAAAGATATAATAATGATGATATAGTTTATACTTTTCAAGATTTCTTAAAAGATTTTGGAGATAAATATAAAAATTATGTTGAGATAAAAACAGTTTTTAATATTTTATTAAAAGGAGCTTCTCCTTCGAGCTATTTAACCTCTACTTTTAATAATTCATGTGTCTAGTCTATGGGTATCATATCAGAGGAAGTAATGAGAATGCAAATAAATTAATAAGGAGATTTTTACCAAAAGGAACAGATCTAAAAAAAGTAACTAAGAAAGAGATAAAAAGAATAGAAGATTGGATGAATAATTATCCAAGAGGAATATTTAATTATAAAACAGCAAATGATATGGTAAAACTGCATATTTAAGCATTGTAAAATACTTAAAGTATAATTAATTATGTTCCCTATTGAAGTAAAATTATATATGAATCATAGAGTTAAAAATTATATTAAAAACCGGTATATTGAATAAGTTTATTTTTTTTGAAAATTTGGGACAATTAAACTTGCAATTTATATAGTTTTAATTTTTTCATATTAAGACTTTACAAACATTCTAAAAAAGTGTATAATTTGATTATCAACATACAAGGCATTGACGGAGTAGTTACCCAGAGCCTTAAAGTGTTTTACTCGATAATTTATATGTGTTTAATATAAGTGAGACCATCTTTAAATAGGTGGTTTTTCTTATGTTGGAGTAACTACCCAGCATAAACACATATAAATGTCGAGGAGGTGCTAACTTGAATGAATTAATTTTTTTTACAGGTTTATTGATAATACTTTGTATTGTTAGTAAATAGCACCATAAAATATTCAGCTGAATGTTTTAGAGCTTAAGTCACTGTCACCAGTGGCTTTTGTTTTGTAATATAATTATATTATTGATTGTATACATATTATTTTAAAAATGTTTATGTCAAGGAAAAATGAAAATGTCCCAAAATATTTAATTTATTAGCCCTAATTTTTAGAGCTAATTTTAATTGATTTTTTAATTAAATTCTATTAGATAATCCTTGTTTGATGA